>WTJD01000180.1 GCA_011524975.1 Lysobacterales bacterium | reverse complement strand
GTCCATGACCCCGGAAGGGTGCACAATGGCCAGGTCCACATGGGTGCTGGGCGCTTCTTCCGGATCCAGGCACAGCACCTCGCCTCCGCGCCCCGCCAGGGGCCCCTGGTGGCGCATCATCTGCTCAAATCCCAGGGCGCGGTAAAACGTCAGGGCCCGGTCCATGTCGCGCACCGTCTGGCTGGCGTTGAAAACATGACCAAAGCCGGGGCCTTCAAGGCCCGTATCCAGTGGGGGGTCCAGGCGCTGAATCAGGGCCAGGATCACGTCTTCAGGCCCACGAGCCAGCCACTCGATAACCTGGAGGCCACCGAAATCCCATTCCACCGGACCACTGAGGCTGTCCCAGCCCGCCGCGGTCATGGCCGCGTGGACGGAGGCCATGTCGTCGACACGAAGGTCCAGGTCAAAAAAGCCGCCCGTGTCCCAGGGGAGGGCGCCGCTGCGATTGGGTTCCTGCAGGGGTGAATCAAAATGGAACAGCCGAATGCGTCCGCGGCCGAATTCAGGTCGCTCCAGCAGGGTCTCATGCACCTCGGCGCCTTCCATTCCTGGCCAGGCCGCGACGCTGGCGGCTGCCGTCTCTCCCTGGTGGATCACTCGCCAGCCTCCGATTTCGCGCAGGAAATCGATCCAGCCATCCGGGTTCCGGACGCCGATACCGGCTTCGCTGAAACCCTCAGTCTTCCAGTTCATAGAAGTCCAGCCAGGCGCCGTCCGGAGCCCGCACCGATATCTGGCGTGCCATTCCTGATGGCGGTAGCAGAATAAGGCCAGGTCCCTGTTCGATTTTCACGCCCGCGGCAGACAGGTGCGCGGCCAGGGCGTCAAGGCCTTCCACCGGGAAACGGAGCATCAGCAGGCCCAGGTTGGGCGGTACCGCGAGCTCCGCCAGGTCCCGCCCGCTGGCGCCGACAAACTCGATCAATTCCACCGAACCCTCGTTGACGCCTTCCGGATGGCCGATCCACACTTTTCGCTCGACCTCCATGGCGGCCTCGTAAGGCAGGCCAAGAACGTTCTCGCCCGGCGGCTTGCTGGCGCCTTCGTGGTACAGGTACTGCTGGAAGCCGAGGACATCGCGATAGAAACCCAGCGCGGTGTCCATGTCGCGAACCACCTGGGTGGAATTGAAGCTGCGGCTAAAATGTCGAAAGTGGGGCCAGCCTTCGAGTTCCGGCTCGATACGCTCGATCAGGGCCACCGACATGCCATCAGGACCCAGCGTGATCCACTCCCTGACCACGAATGGGCCAAAGCTGAATTGGAGCGGATCGCCATGCGCCTGCCAGCCGCGGCGCATGAGCTCGCGGTACTTGGCGTCCATGTCCTTGACGCGAATGTTAATGTCGAGAATCCCACCGCTTTCCCAGGCACGGGCATTGGGTCGCATGTAGGCGCGCTCGGCTGTGTCGAACCGAACCAGGCGCACAAAGCCGGTCTCCGTGCCGGGATTTCCCAGAAGCACCTGTTCGGCTTTCACCGTCTCGGCCAGGCGCCATGCCCGTATCGCGGACGGGTCGACCGGACCCTCCGCCAGCACGCTCCACGCGCCAACCTCAATGAAGTCTTTACTCAGCGTCTCCAGGCTGGACACGCTCATGACGACCTCGGACCAGCCACCGATACGGAATGCGGGTGCTTCCGCTGCCAGCTTCAATGGAAAGAGCGCCAACAGCAGGAGGATGGTCAAGCGGGCGAATCTGATTTTCACGGTTGCACTGCGTCAAATGGCATAAGGATATATCATTATCGTTTATTAACGCCGTGGACACCAAGACGATGCAAAACAGGCAGGTCATTCTCAGTCGCTATCCGGACGGCCATCCGCGAGCCGAGGATTTCGAAGTGGTGTCGATCGACATGCCCGGGCCCGGAACGGAGGAAGTGCTGTGCCGAACGCGCTATCTTTCGCTCGACCCCTACATGCGCAGCCAGATCGCCGGACGTCATATCTCCGGCAGTATCGCGCCGGGTGACGCCATGCGGGGCGAATCCGTGGCCGAGGTGGTGGAGTCCAACCACGCAGCATTCACCCCGGGTCAGCTGGTCCGTGGGTTCGGCGGCTGGTGCGAGTATTTCACCTTGCCCGGTAGCGCGCTGAGCCCGGTCAATCCCGGCCTGGATCGGCCCTCACTGGAGCTGTCCCTGCTGGGTATGACCGGCCTGACAGCCTGGGCGGGCATGATCTGGCAGGCGGAAGTCAAAGCCGGGGACCGCGTGCTGATCCCTGCTGTGACCGGGGGCGTGGGGTCGGCCGCCGCGCAATTCTGCCGCCTGCGGGGCGCCGAGGTGATTGGGACAGCCGGCTCAGAGAAAAAGTGCGCCTACGCAGTGGAGGCTCTGGGTGCGCTGGCCTGTATCAACCGGCACGAGGGCGACCTCGCCGGTCAACTTGATCAGCATTTTCCGGGGGGTATCGACGTTTATTTCGACCTCGTGGGTGGTGAGCTGCTGCACCTGGCCTCAGAGCGCCTGGCCTTGCAGTCCCGCGTCGTGCTCGCCGGCCTGATGGCCGAGTACAACGATGCCGAGCGGGCCCCGGGCCCTCCGCCGGGTTTCTGGATTCGGGCGCGGGCGACCATCTATGGCCTGGTGGTCTACGACTTCGAGCCGCGACGCCGGGAATTCGTGGATACCTGCCTCCCCCTGCTGCGCGAGGGCAAGTTGGATCAGCGGGAGGATATGACCGACGGCATCGAATCTGCGCCCGAGGCCTTCTGCCGCCTCATGCATGGCGGAAATTTCGGCAAGGTCGTGGTCGCTTTTCCGTAACTCAAGCCGCGGTGGGGTCAGGTGGCTGCACGCCGACCTGTTGCGTCAGCGATTCCGACATCAGGCGTCGTCGAGGAATTCCCTGGCCGCGCTGGCCAGTTCCTTGGCGCCGCGGTCCAGGGCCGGGGCGAGCAGTTCCGGTAATTCCTCGAGTGTGCCTGCGCCCAGTATTTCTGCCGCGCGTCGGCTGGGTCCCGCCAGCATCGAGGCGGTGGCGATAACCCGCGCGGGCTGTCCAACCCGGGCCAGCCGTTCTTCGCTGGCGTAAGAAAATGCCGCGCCGAAGCCGGCGTGCGCTCGGGTGCCCGGGCGGAGTTGCTCGGCGAGCAGTTCCAGGCAGCGATTCATGTCCATGACATCCAACTTGCTGGCGACATTGGTCTGCCAGGCGCCTGCCAGTGACTGGGGGTCAGCATCGTAGGCGGGGGGCTGAGCGGTTTTGTCGAGCATGGATTGCCGCTGGTCCGGGTCAAAGCAGGGCACGTCGATCAGCACCAGCCGCCGGACTCTTCCTTCAGCCTGTAAAGCCATTTCAGGACCAACCAGGCAACCCGTGTGGAATCCCAACAGGTCTACCGTGGCCGAGGCCGGCAGGCGGTCCAGGCATTGCAGCATGGTGGAGGCATAGGCTTCAACCGAATGCCCCCGTGCCGGCGGATCCGAACCGCCATAGCCGGGATAGTCGGGGCAAATGACGCGCCTGCCGACGGCCAGAAGAGGCGCGATGGTGGCAAAATGCAGGCCGCTGTAAGGGATGGCGTGCAGGCAAACCAGGTCCGGTTGCTGCGGGCGCTTTTCAGCCGCCCAGATTCGACAGTGGACCTGCCCGTCCCCGAGATCGATATAGCGTTTATCCACGTCCGTCCCCGCGCTATGCCGCGGCTTCCAGCGCACGGCTGCGTTCCACGAAACGCCGCAGGATCAGCCGCGACATCAGCAGCACCGGGATGCCGTACAGCGCGGGTAGCAAGGCCATCGAGTAGCGAATCATGTCCGCTCCGAAAACATGGTCGTTCAGAAACGCGATGGTGGTCGGACCCAGCATGAGGCCCGCCAGGCTGATGCACATGTAATAAAACGCGACGACCTGGGCCCGGATGGCCGCCGGACAGATGTTGAGCAATGCGGTGACGCCGACCGCGGAGGTCATGGCGATGCCAATGGTGTTGAGGCCGAAAAAGGCCATGGCGGCCCAGGCGTTGGGCATCAGCGGGGCCGGCACAGCCGTGACGACCATGATGGCGACACCGATCAGGGCGATGCGCAGGGGTGCGTCCTCCATGCCCCTGGCCGTCCAGTGATCGGAAAGCCAGCCGGCGAAGTTGACCGTCGCGGGGCCGACCGCCAGCAGGATGACGCCGTTGACCGTGGCGTACTGGCTGGCCTCCCAGCCCCAGGTGCGCATGAACAGCGCCGCGCCCCAACCCTGGCTGTAAGCGAGCACGGTCATGAAACAGAACACCGCGAGAAACGGCAGGAAAGTGCGCCAATGGCTGAATACGTGACGCAGCATGTCGTTGAGGTTGTTGCCGTCGCCCGGGGTCGGCTGAACTTCGCGCGCGGGCTCCCGCAGGGTGAACATCAGTAGGGCCAGCAGCAGCCCCGGCAGGCCCACCACCAGGAAAGTGAATTGCCAGGCGGTGACTTCGCCCACCAGCGGAAAGTGAATCTGGTCAACCGTTTTCGCCCAGGCCAGTACGCCTGCGCTCAGCAAGGAGGCCAGACCGGCGCCGACCGACAGCGCCATGGTGTAGAAGGCGATGGGTTTGGCGCGTCTTTCCTTGGGGAAACTGTCGGAGATCATCGACATGGTGCAGGGGCTCAGCGTTGCCTCCCCAACGCCAATGCTCATCCTGGCCAGGAACATGTGGGTAAAGTTTTTGGCCAGACCCGACGCCGCGGTGGCCGCCGACCACAAGGCAACCCCGAAGCCCACGATCCAGGTGCGGCGCTTGCGGTCCGCCAGCCAGCCCAGCGGCAGCCCCATGGTGGCGTAAAAAATGGCGAATGCCGGCCCGAGCAGTAGCCCGATCTGGGTGTCTGTTAATTCCAGGTCGGCCTTGATGGGCTCGATCAGCAGTCCCAGCACGTAGCGATCGACGAATGAAAAGACGTAAGCGATCGTGAGCAGGATGACCATGTACCAGGCATACGCCGGGCTGGGATAATCGGTGCGTTGGCCAGTTTGCATGGTGTTTTTCTCCGGGGGTCAGGCCTGCGGTATGTAGTAGATGACGACCAGGTTACCGTCATGGTCGGTGATGCCCACTTCCCGCCCGACACGCCCGTCATGGGTGACCAGCCGTTCCTCATCGTAGACCTTCAAGCCCAGTTCTCGCGCCCCTTCCACGACCGCGTCGACGTTGGGGGTTTCCAGTACGATGGCCGCGCGGCGGGGCATCGGTACCGGCTCCAGGGCTCCCGGTATCTCCGTCAGTGCCAGAACGCGAAGCTGTGACTCCGTGCTGAGCACCGCGAAGCGTAATGGGCGATCGCGGGGAATCTCGAATACGGGGTAGCTGTAGGAATCACCGGGGGAATCCTTGATGAAATCCAGGCGCAGCCCCAGCACATCGACGTAAAAGGTCAGAGCCTGGTCGATGCTGGACACGACAAAATTGGCTCGTTGGAATCGGGTGTCACTCATTTCAGGCCTCCAGGGGCTCGGGTTCGCCGCGAACCCGGCAGCATTGCACGCCGACATTGCGGCCATCGTACAGTCGGGCCAGGGCGTCCGGCATGTTGTCGAAACCGTCCACCATGTCTTGCACAGGCCGCATCTGGCCGGCATTGATCCAGCTTGCCATCTGGTCGGTGCATTCGTGAAAACGGTCTGCATAGTTATAGACGAAGAAACCCTTCATGGTGCCGTTGACGGCGCGCAGCCGGGTGTAGTTGGGCAGGCAAAAGGGCTGCTTTCGCGTGTACTCAGAAATGGAGCCGCACAGGACCACGCGGGCCTCGTACGCCAGGTGCTCCAGGCAGGCGGCCAGGGTTTCTCCGCCCACGTTGTCAAAGTAGATATCGATGCCGTCGGGGCAGAGCTCGGCGATGCGCGCCGTTACATCCTCGCCTTTGTAGTCGATGGCCGCCTCGCAGCCCAGGTCCTGGATGAACCGGCACTTTTCCTTGCCCCCGGCGATGCCGATCACGCGACAGCCCCGTATTCGCGCCATCTGCACGACCAGTGAACCCACGCCGCCCGCGGCGCCGGAAACCACCACGAGATCGCCCTCGCGGGGCTGGCCGCAGTCCATGAAACCGCCCCAGGCGCTGAGGCCCGTCATGCCCAGCACCCCGGCCGCCAGCGCATAGGGCAGGCCGTAGTCACGGCATGTGAAGAAGCGTTCCTGCGGCGTGCCGCGTGAAACTTTCCAGGTTTGCCAGCCGCACTGGCCCTGCACGATATCGCCCACCCGATAGCCGGGATGCCTGGATTTCACCACCTGCGCGACACCGCGGCCGTGAATGACATCACCGATTTCCAGCGGCCGCTCGCCAGCCGCGCCGGTGCCCTGCATGTACATGCGCATGACCGGCGCCAGGCCGAGGTACAGGGTCTTCAGCAGGAATTCGCCATCACCCGGTTCCGGGATGTCCGTCTCCGCGTACTCGAAGTCCGACGGCTTGACGTTTCCGACCGGTCGGGCCGCGACCCGCCACTGACAGTTGCGGTCTTCCCTCATCAGGCGAACTGGTTCAGCTCGATGAAATAGCCATTGGGGTCGAAGAAGCTGCAGCCGAGCACGCGAAAAACGCTGCCGTCGTCCTTGGGGTACTCCGAAAGGTGTGGTTCGCTGACGACTTCGACACCTTCTATCGCGCTGATTTTCTCAAACGCGGCCGGTACGTCTTCGTTGTGCATGACGAAAACCACCTCGCCTGTCTGCACCCGGTTTGGCTCAGGCCTCGGTGGGGGCGCCGGCAGGGGCGGGTCCAGATACTGCAGGATGCCCAGCATGCCGATGTAAGGGTCATTGCATTTCAGGATGACCAGGCGGGTGTTCGAATTCGGCTCGCCGGCGGGCAGACCTTCGCCCGTCACCAGGATGTTCTGATCGTAGTAAACATCCATCCCCAGAATATCCCGATAGATTTTCAGTGGAATATCGATGTCGTTGACCACCATGGTCACGCGCCGGAAATCGGTCGGTACCTCGCTCACGAGACGCACTCCTGCAAAAGACATAATGATATGGCAATGATATATTAAAAAGCGGTGGCCCATTTCCATGGCCACCAAACCGGCGCGAAGCGCGCCGGCCTGAAAAACGCCCGGCCGTCCACCAGGGAGAGCCCATCATTGAAGGCCAGTCGCAGACAGTTTATCGGCGGTTCGCTCAGCGCCGCAGCCATGTCCTGGCTGCCCCGACCCGGTTCGGCAGCGTCCACCCGGGTGCTTGTGCTGGGGGCCGGCCTGGCCGGCTTGCATGCCGCCCGGTGTCTGGTCGAGCAGGGATACGAAGTGGTGGTGCTGGAGGCGCGCCAGCGCGTGGGTGGGCGCATTTACACGCTGGACGAGGTGCCCGGTCACCCTGAAGGCGGCGGCAACATCATCGGCCCGAACTATGGGCGCGTCATTCTCACGGCCAGGCAGCTTGGCGTGGGCTTGAAAGTCCCGCCGCGAGGCGCGCCGGGGGGGCTGATCATGGGGGACCAGAAGATTCAGCGTGCGGACTGGCCGGATTCTGAACTGAACCCGCTGCCCGAACAGTGGCGCGAGCTGGCGCCGGACCGGCTGGGCTGGGCCCTGTTGGGGGAAAACCCCCTCACCTGGGCCTCGGCATGGAGGGATGCCTCCATGCGTCAGCTGGACCGCGCCGCCACCGAGTTTTACGCGTCCAAGGGGCTGAACGAACAAGCCCTGCGCCTGATCGACGTCAACAACAGTTATGGAAACAAGCTGCGGGACACCTCGATCCTCAGCCTGTACCGGGTCAGGGGCAACATCGATCGCGCCATTTCCATGCGTCAACCCGCCTACGAAGTGGCGTCCGGAAATATGCGGCTGCCCGAAGCCATGGCCGCAGACCTTGGCGACCGGGTGGAAACCGGAGTGCACGTCAGCTCCGTGCGCCAGACCCGCTCGGGCGTTCGTGTGGACAGCAGGGACGGGCGGAGCTGGTCGGGTGATTTCGTGCTGTGCACGCTTCCTGCCAGCGTGCTGCGTGAGCTGCAACTGACGCCCGATCTGCCCGCGGCGCAGCGGCAGGCGGTTGACTCTCTGGCCTATCACAAGGTGACACAGGCGCACCTGGTGGCTGATTCTCCCTGGTGGGAAGCGTCCGGTGAGCCCGCCTCGTGGTGGACCGATGGTCCGTTGGGGCGGATCTTTGCCCGGCCGATGGCCGACGGCAGTGGCCGTTACAACCTGACCTGCTGGATCAATGGCGACGGCTGCGACCCGTTCGACGACATGGGCGAGGCGCGCGCGGGCCAACATGCGCTGGCGCTGTTTGAGGCCTTGTTGCCGGCGGCCAGGGGCAAGGTCAGCCTTGGGCGGATGGTCAGCTGGCGAAACGATCCCCACAGCCAGGGCGCCTGGGCCTTGTGGCGGCCGGGTGACATTGGCCGCTTTGGGGACGGGCTGGCGCGCCCGCATGGCCGCGTGTTTTTTGCCGGAGAGCACACGGCATTCGCCAATGCCGGTATGGAGGCTGCCATGGAATCGGGCGAGCGAGCGGTGCTCGAAATCATGAGGAGGCTCGCGTGAGGCCGCTCGGCACCCGCGCCGGATTGGCAGCCGGGGTGCTTGCCTCACTGGTCGGCTGCGCCGGCCCGGTTGAAGAGCCGCCCGCACTGGCCGAACTCGAAGAAGTTACCCTGTCAGGAGAACAACTGTATCTGAATTGCGAATCCTGCCATGCGCTGACGACCGGAGCGTCCCATCGGGTAGGGCCTAACCTGGGCGGCATCGCTGACCAGCCGGCCGCGAGCCGGGAGGGCTACGCGTACTCTCCGGCTCTGCAGCAGTCGGGGCTGACCTGGAACGAGGGGACGCTGGCGGCTTTCATCATGGAATCAGGGCGTCTTGTTCCGGGTACCTGGATGGTCTATCACAATCATCTGACACCGGAGGAATCCCGGCGCCTGGCGCAATACGTGCTGCGTGCGGGCCAGGGTGCCGATGCGGGCGCAGCTTGGGTGGATCCCCAGTGATGGATAGCACCACCGTCGTCATCATCACACTGGTTGTCTACAAGGCCTTGCTGATTGCCATCGGTTTCTGGGCCAGCTCCCGGACCCGCAGCGAGGAAGATTTTTTCCTGGGCGGCAGAAAGCTTGGCCCCGTGGTGGCCGCAGTCAGTTATTCCTCCAGCGCTTCATCGGCCTGGACCCTGCTTGGGCTGAGCGGAGCAGCCTACGTGCTGGGCGTGTCTGTCGTCTGGATCGCGGCCGGGTCTTTCATCGGCATGCTGGTGGCGTGGTTCTGGATCGCGCCGCGGCTGATGGCATTCAGCCGTCGACATGATCACCTGACGCTGACCGAATTCCTGGCGCATGACACCTCCGGCGGGCTGCGGCGAGCAATCGTGATCACGGTTTCGGTGATCGTGATCTTTTCCTTTGTGTTCTACGTGGCCGCCCAATTCCAGGGCGCTGGCAATACCTTTGCCTCCACCTTTGATATGTCCATGGCCAACGCCATCATCATCGGTGCTTTGATCATCATGTTCTACACCTTGCTGGGTGGTTTCTGGGCGGTCAGTGTCACCGACACGCTGCAGGGTTTGCTGATGGCGTTCACCGCCCTGCTGCTGCCGCTGGCTGCGTTGGCCGAGGTGGGCGGAGTGGACGGCTTTGTTGAGGGTTTGCGCGCGGTAAGTACGCCCGCCCAGTTGAGCTGGACCGCTTCCAACGCGGGTTTGCTGGCCATCGGCGTGATTGTCGGCAGTCTCAGTATCGGCTTCGGCACCTACGGTCAGCCGCATTTGCTGGTGCGCTTCATGGCGCTGCGGGACGAGCGGGCGATGCGCCAAGCGCGGGTTATCACCATCGCCTGGTACGGCGTGGTGTTCTCAGGGATGTGTTTCCTGGGCCTCGTGGGGCATGTGCTGCACGCGTCTGTGAGCAATCCGGAGACCGTGTTTTTTGTCCTGACCGAAAGCCTCTTCACACCCCTGCTGGGCTCCATCCTGCTGGCCGCGGTTCTGTCCGCCATCATGTCGACCGCCGACAGCCAGCTGCTGGTGGCGGCATCCGCCATCGCGCATGACCTGGGGCTGGGCCGCGAGCATCCCCAGCGCAAGCTGCTGGTCTCTCGCCTGACCATCGTCGGCCTGGTGCTGGTGGCCGTGCTGGTCGCCCTTTTCCTGCCGGAGAAGATTTTCAGCCGGGTGCTGTTCGCGTGGTCCGCGCTGGGGGCGGCTTTTGGGCCTACCCTGTTCTTCAGGCTGGTTGGCGCCCGTATCAAGCCGGGTGGCGTCTGGCTGGCCATACTGTTGGGCTTCGGTTTATCGGTGCTGTTCTATCTGCTGCCCAACACGCCGGGCGACATTCTCGAGCGACTCGTGCCTTTTGCCAGCGGTGTCGTGGTGCTGCTCTTTTCGCGGCAAAGATCGACCTGACCCATGCCGGCATCGGCTATGCTGGTGCCTGGACCCATCGCCCCGGCTGTACCCAGGAGACCCCACCATGGCCCGATTCCCGTCACTGCCCGATTCGCCCCACCTGAGCGATGTCTTTCAGACGTTCGGTCGCGCGGTGTGGCCCCTGTGTGAATACCATGACGTTATCCTGCGGGGCGACTCGGACTGGAGTGTCAGCGAGCGGGAGCTGATGGCCGCCTACGTTTCCGGCCTGAACGCCTGCGGATTCTGCCATGGCGCGCACAAGATGATTGCCGAACTGCACGGGATCCCTCCGGACACGCTCGACCTGATGATGGATGATCCCGGCAAAGCCGGGCTGTCTCCGGGCCTGGTGGCCACCCTGGGCTACCTGCGCAAGCTGACGCTCGAACCGTCCCGGGTGACCGACGCCGACGCCCAAAGCGTATTTGCAGCGGGGGTGAGCGAGCAGGGACTGTTTGACGCGATCACCGTGTGCGCCCTGTTCAACTTCATGAACCGGATTGTTGAGGGGGCCGGCGTCCTGTTCAGCGAGGACAACCTCGCGGCATCGCGGGAGAGGAATAAGGCAAGCCTGGACCAGGCCTCGCCCTATCGTGCGTTTGCCCGGACGCTGGGATTTGGACCGGAAGCGCCCTGAGACCCGCGGGCTGAGGTTTAAAGCACGTGTAATTGCGAATGCCAACCGCCGAGCAATGGGAATCCCGGCTCCGGCGCCCGCGTGCCCGGTTCGATCGCCGCGGCGCGCAGGCAGGCCCAGGCGAGACAGAGGTTGGAGTTGATGGCCGGCCTGCCCGTGGCCGATTGCCATTCACAGATGAGCCGCAGCCCCGGCATCCCGGTGCCGGTGATGAGCAGCGCGTCGGCCGCGGCCCCGCCCAGTGTGTTGAGTATCCGGTCTGCCAGGTCTGATCCCCGAATGTGGTAAATGTCCCGGGTATCGCGCATGTCGGGCTGCGCGGACAGGGTGGCGGCAACGTCGAATCCCCGGCGTTTCCAGTAGGCCTCGGCCCGTTCCAGCAGCCAGGTGGGGTAGGGGCAAGCCAGCGTGATGCGTTCCACGCCCAGGTGCTGCAAAGCCGTTTCAATGGCGCCGGCGGCCGTGACCACGGGGTAGCCGAATTGCTGTTCCAGCCGGTCTCGGGCGGTTGCCTCTTCGCCCTCGGCGAGGAGGTAACTGGAGGCAGTGCAGGCAAAGCCGAGCGAGTCCAGCGCCATGCCGTCAAATGATCGCAAGGTATCGGACAGTTCATTGAAATAATCCAGAAGACGCTGTCGGGGTTCCCCCCGACTGGTGCAGCGCGTGGTGAGCATGGACACGCCGTCTGGCAGCAGTAGGCTGATTTCCGGCTCAACGGTCGGGTTGGACTGCGGCGTGACGATACCGACGCGTCCGCGGCTGCCGTATTCACGCCGGGCGTCCCCGGGGGTTGGGCCTTTTTGCTGCTGCCGAATCATCATCGCCCAATGATAGACTAATGCGCTTATGTTGTTCGCCGGGTGACATGTCAGTTTCAACCAACACGCAACCGCCCATCATCATTGCCGGCGCCGGCCCGGTGGGACTGTTCTGCGCCATGCTGCTCACGCGCGCCGGGCACCGCGTCGTTGTGCTGGAGCAGAACACGGAGGTGGCCGAAGACATGCGTGCTTCTACTTTCCACCCCGCCACGCTGGATCTGCTCGACCGCTGTGACCTCTCTGATGAGCTGGTCTCCCGCGGTACATCGGCGAGACGATGGCAGTACATGATCCACGGCACCGACCAGCGCGCGGTCTTTGACCTGGGTGTGCTGTCGGACCTCACGCGCCACCCTTATCGCTTGCAGTGCGAGCAGTTTCACCTGACCCGGATGGTGGTCGAACGGATAGCGGATGAACCCTTGTGCGATCTGCGCATGGGCTGGAAGGTGGTCAGCGTGGAGCAGGGCGGTGACATCGTCAAAGTCCGCGCCACGCGCGGTGATGAGGCTGTGACGCTGGAAACCCCATGGCTGATTGCGGCCGATGGCGGGCGCAGCACGATCAGAAAGCACCTGGGCCTGAGCTTCGAGGGCAGCGTTTTCCCCAAGACATCGATCACGCTGGTGTTGCGTTTCCCCCTCGAAGAACACATTCCCGGTTTGTTGGGCGTGAGCTATGTGTGGACCGACGAGGCCCATTACAGCCTGATGCAGATTCGGGACCTGTGGCGCTTCTCCTACTCGCCAAACCCGGACCAGACGGTGGAAGAGGCCCTGTCGGAGCCGGTGGCGCAGGCCAACCTGGCCTCGGTATTCCCCGGCCTGGGCCCGTTTGAACTGCTGCAGAGGAACCACTACACCCTGCATCAGCGCTGCCTGGAATCCTTCCGGGTGGGCCGGATCCTTTTTGCCGGCGACTCCGCGCATCTCAACAGCCCGGCGGGTGGCATGGGGATGAACAGCGGATTGCACGATGCGGCCTGCCTGATCGAGCATCTCCTGCCGGTGCTCGAGGGTCACAGCGATGACTTGCTCGATCGTTACGACCGCCGCCGACGCACGATCGCGCTGGAGGAGGTGCAGCGTCTGTCCGCGCGCAACTATCGCAAGCACCGTGAGACGGACCCCGAAAAGCGCAAGCTGATCTGGCGCGAGTTCAGGGCCATCACGGGCGATCGTGAACGCATGCGTGAATTCCTGCTCAATTCCTCGATGATACGATCCCGTCAAAGGGAGGCGGAAATCCAATGACCAGTGACAACAGACGCACGGTCGAGGTGCACGGCGTGGACCTCGACATTCCACTCACGACCGGGGGCCATGTCGGCGGCCGCGCCGAGGTGGTGGATGGGCGGCCAGTGGCCTTGCCGGCCATCAATCCGGCCACCGAGGAGCCTGTCACTGCACTGGCGGAGTCCGGGCAGGAGGGGGTCGATGCGGCCGTCGCGGCGGCACGGGCGGTGTTCGAGCGAGGCGACTGGGCACGCAAGGCCGTGCGTGAGCGCCAGGGCATACTGCGCGAGGCGGCGCGGCTGGTTCATGAACACCGCCAGGAACTGGCCCTGTTGGAGAGCCTGTGCGCCGGTTTACCCGTGGCGCACCTGCAGCGGAGACAGATCCCGCGCGCCGCGTTCAATTTCGAGTTTTTTGCTGAAGTTATCGGTCAGATGGCCGGCGAAACCTTTGAACAGGAGCAGAACTTCCTGACAACCGTCACGCGCGAGCCTGCCGGCGTGGCGGCCCTGGTGGCGCCCTGGAACGCGCCACTGGCGCTGGCGAGCATGCAAATCGCTTCCTGCATTGCCTTCGGCAACAGCTGTGTGTGCAAGCCGTCCGAGTACACGCCGCTGTCGGTGTTGCGGCTGGTGCAGCTGCTGGAACAGGCCGGCGTGCCGGCCGGCGTGGTGAACCTGGTGAACGGGCTGGGCGGCGTGACCGGTCGCGCACTGGTCAGCCATTCCGACATCGACCGAATTGCATTCACCGGCGGGACTGAGACGGCCCGTCAGATCATGGCGGATGCCGCCGCGCAGCTCACCCCGGTGCATTTTGAGCTGGGGGGCAAGTCGGCCAATATCGTGTTCGCCGATGCCGACCTGGAGCGTGCCGTGGACGGTTCGCTGGTCAATATGTTCAGCAACAATGGCCAGATATGCATCGCCGGTTCCCGCGTCCTGGTCCAGCGCGCCATCGCCGATGAATTTACCGAGCGCTTTGTCGCGCGCGTGCGCCATCTTCGGGTGGGTGACCCGCTCGACCCTGCCACGGAGGTGGGCCCACTGGCCTACGCGGCGCACCGGGACCGGGTGCTCGGTTATATGCAGCTGGCACGCGAGGAAGGCGCCGAGATACTCGCCGGCGGCGGGCCAGCGCCCGGTTTTGACCGCGGCTATTACGTGTCGCCCACCCTCGCCCGGGTGGACAGCAACGCGCTCAGAATCTGCCAGGAAGAGGTATTCGGGCCTTTCGCCACGGTCCAGGTGTTTGATGAGCCGGAGGAGGCTATCGCCATCGCCAACGACTCCGATTTCGGGCTGGTCGCCTATGGCTGGACCTCCAGCCTGGCGCTGGCCATGCAGCTGCAAAGTGAGATCCGCGCGGGTACGATCTGGGTCAATACACCGCTGCTGCGGGATCTTCGGGCGCCCTTTGGCGGCTTCAAACAGTCGGGCATCGGGCGTGACGGGCCGCGGCAGTGTGCGGATTTCTACACCGAGGAGAAGGCGACCATCGTGCCTCGGGGTGACTTTGATATCGTCAAGATGGGAATGGATTGATGGAACGGCTTGCCAGTAAATTGTGTGTCATCGCCGGAGAACGCAACGTCTCGACGGATGCGGCCGAGTGTGACTATTTTGCCCAGGATGTGTTTACACGGGACACGCCCGCCGGCGTGGTGGTGGCGCCGGGTGATACCGAACAACTGGCTGCCGTGGTGGCAGAGGCCGTCCGGGCAGGGCGTGCCGTGGTGCCGCGCGGTGGCGGTATGTCATACACCAGCGGATATGTTCCTTCCGAGGCGCAGTCCGTGCTGCTGGACATGAGACGAATGAATCGCGTGCTGGAAATCAACCGCGACGACATGTATGTGCGGGTGGAGGCAGGGATCACCTGGCAGGCTCTGCACGAGGCCCTGCAGGAGCAGGGTTTGAAAACACCGTACTGGGGCACCCTGTCCGGACGTTACGCCACGGTTGGCGGCAGCCTGTCGCAGAACAGCATTTTCTGGGGCTCGGGGCGGCATGGCAGCGCCGCGGATGCCGTGCTTTCCATGGAAGTGGTGCTGGCGGACGGCTCCCTGCTCAATACAGGCTCCGCCGCGCAAAAGCACGCGCGGCCTTTCTTCCGACATTTCGGGCCCGACCTGACCGGTCTGTTCACCGGTGACGGCGGCGCCCTGGGCGTTAAGGCCACGATCACCCTCAAATTGCTGCCGCAGGCGGCGGAGCATGGTTTTGGGTCTTTCGCTTTTGAGGGATACGCGGACATGTGCGCGGCCATGAGCGAGATTGCGCGTCGCGATCTGGTGACCGAGTGTTTCGGTTTCGACCCCTACCTGCAAAGGCAGCGGATGAAGCGTGAAAGCCTGGCCAAGGATGCCAGCCAGTTTGTCGGCGTGCTCAAATCCGCGGGCGGTGTGGGTCAGGCCATCCGCGACGGCGCCAAAACGGCGATGGCCGGGCGCCGTTTCATGGATGATGTGCAGTGGTCGTTCCACGTCATGTGCGAAGAAAGAACCGCTGATGCGGCCAAGGCGGCCCGCGATGAGGCGGCAAAAATTGTCGTCGCGCATGGCGGGCGTGAATTGCCCGACAGTATTCCCCGCGTGGTCAGGGCCAACCCCTTTGGACCGGTCAACAACATGCTTGGCCCGGAAGGCGAACGATGGGTGCCGGTACACGGTCTGGTTCCGCATTCACAGGCTGTTTCGGCCATCGATCGCGTCGAAGCGGTGTTCAATCGTCATCGCGACGGCCTGGAAAAATTCGATATTCACACCGCCTACCTGCTGGCCACCGTGGGCACGTCTTGTTTCGTGGTCGAACCCGTATTTTTCTGGCCCGATGCCATCGAGGAAATGCACCGGCGCAGCGTGGAGCCGGATCACCTGAAACGGCTCAAGGACTTTCCGGCGCAGCCCGAGGCCCGGGCTCTGGTCACCCGGATCAAGGACGAACTGGCCGAACTGTTCAGCGCCATGGGCGCCGTACACCTGCAGGTCGGAAAGGCCTATCACTACCGCCAGGGCTTGCGGCCAGAGCCCCTCGGCATGGTCAGGGCCATCAAGTCCTACGTGGATCCGGAAAACCGAATGAACCCGGGCTGTCTCGGGCTGTGATTCGAAAAGGCTACATCGACACGCCCGTTGAGGGTGGCGTGATACAGACGCACTTGCGCCGGGCCGGTTCGGGACAGCCTCTGCTGATGCTGCACCCCTCGCCGATGTCTTCCGCCTTTCTCGTGCCGGTGATCGATCTCGCTCGCGAGCACTTCGCCGTCTTTGCGCCGGATACGCCCGGTTACGGCGGCACCGATCCTTTGCCGAACCCGGCTCAGTCGCTGGTGGAGTACACGCACTGGGTGGTCGCATTGCTGGACGCATTGGGCCTGCAGAAGGCCTTTGTGTATGGTTCTGCGACCGGGGCGCAAATCGCCATCGAGTTTGCGCGGGCATTCCCGGATCGGACACATGCGCTGGTGCTGGAAAATGCCGTGCATTTTTCCGAACAGGAAGTCGACGACATCATGGTGAATTACTTCCCGTCGCTGGAGCCGAAGGCAGACGGTTCGCACCTGGATGTGGCCTGGCGGATGGCGAACGGCCTGTTTCGGGGTTTTCCCTGGTATGAACACCTTGAAGATCCCGGTGAAGATCGAGGTTTGGGCGGCCAGCCGCCGCTGGCCCTGGTGCAGGCGACCGCCATGGCCTATCTGAATGCCGGTCCCGACTATGATCGTGCCTATCGCGCGGCTTTCGCCAACGAGCGCGCGGAGCACCTGGCGGCGGTCACGGTGCCTGTGCGGGTCATGCGCTGGGCCGGCGGGCTTCTTAAAGCCTACGCGGATCGTCTGGACGGGTTTGACTGGCCTGACCATATCACGCTGGTGAACAGCGGCCCTTCGCCACAAGAGCGGTTCGAAGCCCTTGGGCGGGTCTTCCGCGAACTGGCCTGAATCACCCGCTCCCCATCGCCGCCTCATACGGGTTCGTTAACGCACCTGGGTTCCCGGATGAGACGGGGCGGCTGACGACGCCGCCGTCGGTTGGCAGGATATACGGACTGCTAACTCAGTGGCCTTGTGTGGTCTCCGGTTTTTCTTTCCGCCCGTCGATGATCTTTTTCATGTACGTCCAAGACGTCTCGTTACGGCGCTGGTCGTCCAATCGCGGCGGCGCGACATACTCGGGATAGTGGGCGGCGATTTCTGCCTTCATCGTATCCGCCAGCTGATCGAAACTTTCCAGCTTCTTGCCCATGGCGTTGAAGTACATCATGCCCGCGCGCCCGTTCATTTCCATCCAGGGGAGCCACTGGGACAGTCGAACCCATGACACGATGGGGTAAGCCTCAGGCAGGGACGCATCCAGCAGTTCCGCCATGTCGCCGTTGAAATCAAAAATTTCGGTCGCGTGGTAGGTCCCGCCGACATATTTCTGGTAGTCGCCACCCAGCGCGTTGGTGTAAAACAGCGGCACTTCGATGTTCATCAGCCAGGTGCCGTTGATCTCGTCCATGCGCAACGGCATGGTGTTGCCGTCCTGGTCGCGGCCGAAGCTGGGCCGGCCGTTCACGGGGTCGTTGGCGACATGAATGACTTCGACCGTTTCGCCGGACCACGGGTTATCCCACTGCCTCATGACCTCGTTGGTCTTGGGGTCGAGGTACAGCATGATTTCGCGCGACACCAGGCGGTAACCTTCGCCCCTGTCCGGGTCTTCGATGGCCCCGCACTGCCGGATATTCATCCCCAGCAGGTTGAACAGGTGACGGTCACGCTCTCCGGGCACCCGCGCATAGGCTCGACCGCTCCAGGTGTACACGACGGGCTTGGCGTCCTCCAGTGAACACTGAATTTTGCGATTGACCTGTACGTAGCCCTCAGCCGTCTCGGTATCGATCGTATCGGCCGGGGCTTGCATCGGCGCGAACAACAGAACCGCCAGGGCGATACTGCCGAGAAATTTGCTTTGCGTTGTCATCATGTGGTGATCTCCTGCGGGTTTTCAGATGGGGAATCAGGGCCTCTCATCGGGCCTGTTATCGGGCCTGACGATCAGTTCATAAATCTCTCCGGCATGTCCGCGCGCGAAAGCGGCGCGACAGCCGGCGTAAGGTCCTTGCGCTATCGTATACGGCTCGGACCCCGGGGGCAGTTGTTCAACGGCGAAAGCCACCCAGGCGATACCGGAGGGCAGGGTGCCGGCTGGCGGCGCTGCCTGACCGGCCAGCTGGTCGATTTCGATCAGGCACTGGCCGCGAAGCTGCAGCGTGGCGACGGCGTGGCGATGATCGATATCAAGGCCGTGCGCGCGGTTGATGACCGTGATCCGCGTGTCGAACCGAAGGCCCTCCTGATCTGCCAATGACTGGTAGCCGGCAAGGCTAAGCTCACGGTCATCGGTCAGCATCACGGGAATGAACAGCCGGTCCACCGTGCAGCGTGCCCTGGGCAGCTCAAACGGTGGCACTTCCGCCTTGATCTGGGTGAGATACAAGACCTCGCCAGCCGGTCCCACGGCCTGCATGGCGCGAATGGCATCGCTGACTTCCAGGTTGGCCGGTTCGCCGATGATGTCAAAGCTGGAGTCGCGCAAACGCTGTGCCAGCTGGTCGGGATCCTGCACACTGACCTCCAGCGCCATCCACCCGTACCGGCGGAACGGCTCGATGGCCGCGGCGTCCGGCACATCCAGAACCTGCAGCCAGCACTCGCCCAAGGGGTTGGCCAGCCAGGTGGCTGAACGGCCTTCGATGGCCCGTTCGCCACAAGCGGCGGCCAGGGCCGGGTCGACCCGGTGGCGCCCGGACTCGCGCAGGTCCAGGTGCCGGCACCAGGCGCGAATGCTATCATCCGGGCGGTCGGTCGCGATCGTGGCGTAGAGCACGGGGCCGAGGCCAATCATCGTCGGGGGGGTCTCTCCTGCAGGCGTGAATTGAAGGGCAGTGGGGTTTTGCTCAAAAATCCTAACATTATATTAATATAACTTTTCGATAAGATGACTTTTCGATGGGCGGTCGCCTCGATCCGGCCGCGCCCGGGCAGCACCAGGAACAGGACAACGCGATGACAGAAAAGACGCCCTCAACCTATGCGGCACTGCCGCTTCAGGTCACGTGCCGTGCCGTCAATGCGGCGGGATCGACCGAGGAGGCGCGCGCCGCGATGCTTGATGCCGTGTGCCATTGCACGGACCTGATCGGGGGCAGCAAGCGTTTTTATTCGACGTTCGCCGGTGAAGAAATTCGGCTGGTCGTGCTGCCCGAGTATTTCATGACCAGCTTTCCCGCCGGTGAAAGCGTTGTCGAGTGGCAGGAAAAGGCCTGTATCCATCCCAGTGGGCCGGAGTATGAAGCCCTGGGCCGGGTGGCCCAGGAGCAGGCTTTATTCCTGTCGGGCAATGCCTATGAGATCGACCCTCACTTTCCCGAGTTGTATTTCCAGGTCAGTTTCCTGATTGATCCCGCCGGCGATGTGGTGCTCCGGTACCGTCGGCTCATTTCCATGTTCGCCCCCACCCCGCACGATGTGCTGGACGCGTTTCTCGATCATTATGGCGAGGATGCCCTGTTTCCGGTGGCGGACACCGAATTGGGCCGGGTGGCTTGCGTCGCCTCGGAAGAAATCCTCTATCCGGAGATCGCGCGTGCCCTGGCCTTGCGTGGCGCGGAGGTTTTCTGTCATTCCTCCAGTGAGGTCGGCAGCCCGCTGGCAACGCCCAAGAACATCGCCAAGCAGGCCCGGGCCTGGGAGAACATGGCCTACATCGTTTCCGCCAACAGCGCGGGCATCACGGGCCTGCCATTCCCGGCCCAATCCACGGATGGTCATTCACAGGTGGTGGATTACAAGGGCCGGTTGCTGGCCGAGGCCAATGCCGGTGAATCCATGAATGGCGTGGCCACGATCGATATCGCCGGGCTGCGCCGCGCCCGCGCGCTGCCGGCCATGAGTAATCCACTCGCGCGCCAGCGCCTGGAACTGTTTTCTTCCACCTATTCCGGGCGTTCCGTTTATCCGCCCAATACTCTGCTGGAGGAAGGCGTTACCCGGGTGCCGGCCCGTGATCATTACACCGGGGTGCAACAGGCCGTGGTGGAATCCCTGCGCGAGCGGGGGTTGATCTGAAGGACCCTGTCGGGTCAATCGTCGATGGTCAGGTCCATGCGGTACTGGAACCGGCCCGGGTGGTAGAGGCAGACCAGGAAATCCATCAGGCGCTCCTCGCCGTCGACCACGTTGTAGGAGCGACGCGTCAGGCTTAGCAGGGGAGAACCGGGGTCCAGGTCAAGGACGCGCGCCACCTCTGCGCTGGCCGGCACTGCGCTGAGGGTTTGCTTCACATGGGTGATTTCCAGGCCATTATCGCGGAAGTAACGCAGACGCGGTGTTTCCCGGAAAATCTCGGGGTTTTCCGGCTTTTCCACACCCAGCGTCCAACTGGAATAGTGCCCGAATGACAGGCCGTTCCGCTCGCGCACCCGGGCGAGGTAGAGCGCGGTTTCTCCCGGACCCAGTTCGAATTCATCACGCAGGCTCTGGGGTGGCTGGAGTAAATCGCAGTCGAGCACGATGGCCTTGGAGTTGAGCGCCATGGACTCGATTTCCTGCAGCATGGCGACCAGCGGGGCCTGCACCGGCTGCGGCCGATAGCGGTAAATGACATGCGTGCCTTTGCCTCGCCGCCGCTCTACCAGGTTGTCGCCGGCGAGTTCATCCAACGCCCGCTTGGCGGTGATGCGGGAGATGCCAAATTCGTCTGATAGCTCTTTCTCGGTGGGCAGCCGCATGCCTCGTTGAAAAGTGCCGTCAACAATGCACGATTTGAGCAGCGTGTAGAGTTGGAAATACAACGGCGTTGGTGCGTCTTTGACCAGTTGTTGACGTTGTTTTTCGCTGAAAATGGATTTCAAAGGCACCATAACACGCTTCCGTGGTTTGTTTTGTCATAATGATATAACAAATTAGGGCATATCAAGCAACGGCGCGGTTATCGGAGTTGCGGGAGTCGTGACGAACGATTGCGCCCAAATGAGCTAACAGTATAACATTAGAGCAATTGCCGGGCAGGCCTGAAGTCGACCGCGAGCGGTCCATTCAACGTGCTATACCTGCTACCTGTCGATGGCAGTCTGACGGAACAATGAACGCGGGAACCCGAGAATGATCATTACCGAGTTGGCGGTGTTGAAGTGGCTTCACATCCTGGCCATGGTTTACTGGCTGGGTGGCGAGTGGGGCGTCTTTCAGACGTCCTATTACGTGATTAACCGAAAGCTGCCGATGGACGAGCGCAAACGGCACATGAACACGGCCTACAAAATCGACATTCTCGCGCGCACGGGCATTCTGCTGCTGTTCCCCCTGGGATTCCACATGGGAACCTTCTGGGGCGTGCAGCCCCTGGGCGGCGCGTGGGTGGCGGCGTGCTGGATCTTCTTCGCCCTGTGGATCGGTCTCGCCTGGGCGGCATTTTTCAAGCGCGAGACCGATACCGGTATCCTGCTGACGCGCATCGATGAGTGGATCCGGTTCCTGTTCATACCGCTGATCCTGGTGGCCGCGATCGCTTCACTGCTGGGTTACGGCCCGTTTGGCGCCGGCCCGATGCAAAAATGGTTCCCGCTCAAAGTGCTGTTGTTCAGCTTCATGTTGATGATCGGCCTGAAGCTGAGGTTCATCATGCGTGAGTGGACCATGCTGTTCCGTGTCCTGGCCAGGGAGCCCGATAATTCAGAAGCGGAAGAGACCCTGGAGCGATCCATTCGCGTGGGCCGCGGGTTGGCTTACGTTTACTGGGTGGGCATCGCCAGCGTTGGCTTTCTCGGGGCAGTGAAGCCCTTCTGAGGTACCCATGACCCATCGAACATCGCGCGGCGTCATCCGCTACACCAGCAAAAAGCCTGACCGCATGGATCAGGAGCGTGGCCGTGAGTACTTCACGCTGACCCACCAGGCCGACGACGTCGATGTGCTGCACGCGCACTGCGAGATCGACGACGAGCCCAACGTGATCAGGGACGTGGTGATGGCCATGCGGAGCCAGGATGCCAGCCCGCTCGACTGCAGCGTTCGTCTGACGGTCGGTGACCGCTTCGAGGGCAGTGGCTGGATGCGTTTTTGCGATGGTTACGCTGAATGCGAGAGCTTCAATCAGGGGGATGGCCGTATCCGCCAAAGGGTGGACACGCCCGGCCGGGTCCGCTGGCTGCAGTCGCACCCCATTGTCGGCGACGCGCTGCTGATGAAGCTGTACGACCTGTCCCGCGGTCCGGGGAAAATGTTTTTCAATGACCTCTATCTCACCTCGCCCGATCATCGCGGCGCGACCGGCCCGCAGTTGTTCCGAACCGGCTTCGCGCTGGTGTACGTGGGCGAGGAGGATGTGACGGTCGCTGCGGGCAACTATCGCGCGCGCCACTTCCAGGTGACCGACACGGCCGGCAATCTGCCGGAGGAGCATCCGCCCTACGACGTCTGGTGTACGGCCGATGATGATTACATCCTGCTGCGGGCAGGCGCCGGTGGCTACATGCAGACCCACTACGAATTGACCGAACTCGAACAATACTGAGCGCGCGGCGATGAACAAGCCCCTTCATGGCGTTCGAATTCTGGATCTCACGCACATGTTGTCCGGCCCGTTCGGCGCGATGATCCTGGCCGACCTCGGGGCCGAGACCATCAAGGTCGAGCCGCTGAAGGGTGAGGGAACGCGAAAGTTGCTGGCGCAGGACCCTGATCATTCCATCGGCGGGATGGGCGCCTACTTCATCACCCTGAACCGCAACAAGAAAAGTGTCGCGGTGGATTTGAAGTCCGAGCATGGGCGGTCTGTTTTTTACGATCTCGTCCGTCACTCGGATGTCGTCATTGATAATTTCGCGGCCGGCGTGACCCGGCGGCTGATGATCGATTACGACCGGCTGGCCGAGGTGAATCCGGGTATTGTCACCTGCAGTGTCACCGGCTTCGGCTCTGACGGCCCGGGCAGCACCCGCCCCGCGTATGATCAGATCGCGCAGGCTCTGGGTGGTGGCATGTCCATTACCGGCTTTGACGCCGATCACCCGGTTCGGGCGGGCATTCCTATCGGCGATCTCGGCGGCGGTATGTTCGCCGCCATCGGCATCCAGTCCGCGCTGCTGGAACGCGCCAACAGCGGCCGCGGCCAGCACGTGGACATCAGCATGCTCGACTGCCAGGTGTCGATGCTGAACTACATGGCCACCATGTACTTTTTATCCGGGCTCAACCCGGAGCCCATCGGCAATTCGCACTTCGTGCACGTGCCCTACAACACCTTCCACACGGCCGATGGGTTCATCGTCATCGCGGTGGTGGCAGACACTTTCTGGCCCGCGCTCAAAACCGTGGTCGAGATACCGGAATTTGACGATGAGAAGTACGACCGTCAGCCCGGCCGGTGGGAAGACCGGGAGATGATCAATCGACGGCTCAATGAGGTGCTGCAAACACGCGGGACAACCCACTGGGTGCGGCAACTGACCGAGGCCAGGGTGCCATGCGCCGCCGTCAACCGATTCAGCGAGGCGCTCAGTGACGAGCAAATCCTGCACCGCGGAATGATCGTCGACCTGTCGCATCCGGACGGCAGCCAGACCCGGGGCCCGGGTAATCCTGTGCATCTGTCACGCAGCAGTGAAGCCTGCTACTCGGCGGCGCCATGGCTCGGGCAGCACACCGATGAAATCCTGCGTGAGGTGTTGAAGTATGATGGCGACAGGATCGAGCAACTAAAATCAGTCGGAGCTATAGCCTGATGAGTGAGCGAGTCTTTATCAACGACGTTGGGCCACGGGATGGCCTGCAAAATCAACCGCGAATCCTGCAACCGGCGCAACGGCTGGGGTTGATTGAATCCTTGCTGGACGCGGGGCTGAAACATATCGAGGCAGGCGCGTTTGTCTCGCCCAAAGCAGTGCCTGCGATGGCGGGCGCGGCTGAGCTGTTCGCTGCCCTGCCTGATCGCGATGATGTCACCTTCACCGCGCTGATTCCCAACATGAAAGGATACGAATTGGCCACGGCGGCGGGGGCGCGCAGCGTGTGCATGGTCTTGTATGCGAGTGAGGGCATGGCGCAGGCCAATGTGCGCATGAGCCGCGCGGAAGCCGACGCGGCGGGTGCAGCCATCGTGGAGCGCGCCCGTCAAGAAGGCGTTCGCGTTACCAGCACCGTATCGGTTGCTTTCGAGTGCCCATTCGACGGGCCGGCCGACCCCGGCCTCGTGGCTGACATGGTGGCCCGGTTCGCCGATCTCGGTTCGGATGAAGTGTGCGTGGCGGATACGATCGGCGCGGCCAATCCGGTCCAGGTCCGCCGCCTGATGGGCGCCCTCGTGGACGCGCACGGCGCGGAGCGCCTCTCCTGCCATTTTCATGACACGCGCGCCATGGGCGTGGCCAACGTTTTTGCGGCGGTGGAGGCCGGCATCAGGAAATTTGACGCCTCGATCGGCCGGCTGGGTGGTTGTCCCTTTGCGCCCGGAGCGTCGGGCAACGTCGCCACGGAGGACGTCAACATGATGCTCAGCCAGGCGGGGTTCGATACGGGCATCGACGCGCGCAAGCTGCAGGTGGCAGCCAGGGTCGCCGAGGAACTCACCGGCAACGCGCCTGGCGGTCGCGCCCGGGCCTGGCTGGAGCGTAACCTGGAAGTCGCTGCCTGAGCCGGTTGAGATGTCTGACCTGGAGCGTAAGCAACTCGAACTGGGTGAGCGTCCGGCGCTGGTGCTTGTCGACATCATTAACGGATTCACCGATCCGCGTTGCCCGCTGGGGTCGGATGCCGATTCGGTTGTAAAGGCCAACCAACGCTTGCTGGCGCGGTTTCGACGGCTTGAGCTGTCTGTCTTCTTCACCACCGTGGTCTACCGGGATGCCGGCCAGGCGCGTGTGTTCAGGCGGCGGCTTCCCGCGTTGGAAGTGCTGCGGCCCGGTTCCCCCTGGGTCGAAGTGGATGAGCGCTTAAAGCGGCGGGAAAATGAACCCCTGATTGAGAAATGCTGGGCCAGCAGCTTCTTCGCTACCGACCTTGCCGAGCGTCTCAGCGCCCTGAAGGTCGACTCGCTCGTCATCACGGGGCTCACCACCAGCGGCTGCGTTCGGGCCACTGCGGTCGATGGCCTGCAATACGATTACCCGGTTTTTGTGCCCCGTGAGGCGGTGGGGGACCGAAATGCCGACGCCCACGAGGCCAACCTGTTCGATATCCATGCCAAGTACGGCGATGTGCTGGCGCTCCGGACGCTGCTCGATACGCTCGATTCCAGGTCGGCGTGATCGGGTCTACATGCCCCGCTCGAGCAGCTGGCGAGCAATGATGATGCGCTGAATCTCGTTGGTGCCCTCGCCAATGCACATCAAGGGCGCATCCCGGAAGAACCGCTCTATTTCGTAGTCCGTGGAGTAGCTGTAACCGCCAAACACGCGCATCGCCTCGGTGGCGTTGTGGAGGGCGGCCTCCGAAGCGAACAGTTTTGCCCGGCCGGCCTCCAGGTCGCAGCGCTTGCCGTTGTCGAACCGCTCGGCGGCGTCTTGAACCAACAACCTGGCGGCTTCTGCGCGGGTGGACATGTCCGCCAGCTTCAGCTGTATGGCCTGATGGTGCGCGATCGGCTTGCCGAAGGTCTCACGCTGCTGCGCGTAGTCCAGCGCCAGCGCCAGGGCGCCGCGCGCCATGCCCGCGCCCCTGGCGGCAACGTTGATGCGGCCGAGTTCCAGCCCGCCCGCGGCCTGTTGAAATCCCTGGCCTTCCACCCCGCCGATGAGCTGCCGCTCGTGAACGCGAAAATCGTCGATCACGAGCTCCGCGCTGTCGATGGCGCGATAGCCCAGCTTGTGCAGTTTCTTACCCACCGTGAAGCCGTCACCTTTTTCACACAAGAACATGCTCATGCCTTTGTGCGGCGGGTCGCAGTCCGGGTCGGTTTTGACCAGGACGGCCAGGCACTGGCCGTAAATGCCATTGGTGATCCAGGTCTTGCTGCCATTGATCACGTAGTGATCACCATCACGCCGGGCCGTTGTGCGAATGCGCTGCAGGTCGGTGCCCGCGTTCGGCTCGGTCAGGCCGATGCCACCGCGCAGCTCACCGCTGGCGAATCGCGGCAGGTAATGCGCCCGCTGCTCCTCGGTGCCTGCGCGCTCGACGCAATGCGCCATGATCAGGTGGGAGTTGAAGATCCCGGTCGGCGCCATCCAGACCTCACAAATCCGGGCGACCAGCTTGGCATAGGTTGTCGCCCTGAGACCCAGTCCGCCGTAGCGCGGGTGGATGGTGGCGCCGAACAGGCCCAGTTCCTTCATCTGCTCCACCAGGGCGTCAGGGTATCGGTCGGCCTGGTCGTACTCCCGGGCGATGGGCCGCACCTCTCGTTCAACCCAGCGATCGACGGCATCGAGGATCTGCTCCTCCAGTTCGTCCTGTTCTCGCCGGCTCATGGTCCCCTCATCCATATGGTCATTCCTCATGTTCAGCGGCTGCCTCGTCCATTGTCTGGCCGGGGCGTTTCGGTATCAGCATACTGCGCTCAAAAACGCAGACCACCGTGCCATGTTGATTCTTGCCGTGGGTCTTCACGGTAACAATCCCGGCCTCCGGGCGTGAACGTGACTCTCTCATGCCAATGACTTCGGAGATCGCGTACAAGGTGTCCCCGGGGTGGACCGGGGCCGTCAAGGCGATCTCTTTCCATCCCAGGTTTGCGATCGCTTTCTGGCTCACATCCGACACGCTCAACCCGACCAGGATCGCCAGTGTGAGCGGAGAAGCGACCAGCGGGCGCCCAAATTCGGTTCCACGAGCATACTCGACGTCGAAGTGCAGGGGATGCTGATTCATGGTCAGCAGCGTAAACCACGTATTGTCCGCCTCGCTGATCGTGCGGCCGGGCTGATGCTCGTAGATGTCCCCGACGGTGAATTCCTCATAGTAGCGGCCGCTGGCGGGCCGGAAACGCTGCGGGGCGATTTCCTGGTCAGAACGTGCGCTCATGGCGATCTCCCGGTTGATTTGGTTCTTGGGCTTTGTCCGTACAAATGGTATCTTTTACGGCCCAAGCAGGCAACGCGATCAATACGCAATACCATGGAAGCAACAAGCGGCAATACGACCCCGCGGTACCGGGAACTCGCAGAAAAACTGATGGCGGACATTCACTCGGGCCGTCTTGGCGTAGGCGACAAGCTGCCAGGCGAAATCGAACTGACCCAACGTTTCGACGTGAGCCGCCACACGGTGCGGGAGGCGCTCAGGGTGCTGGAAGACCTGGGGCTGATCCGGCGCCAGCGGGGCGTGGGAACGGTCGTGCAGGCCCGCGATGTGGGGCCCTCATACGTGCAGGCAGTGCGGCAGCCCAACGAGCTGATGAAATACCCGCGCGAGAGCCGCCTGCACATCATCAGCCAGACCGAAGTGCGCCTGAACCGGCGGCTGGCGCGACAGTTGGGCTGCGCCACCGGTAGTCATTGGCACCGCATCACGGCAGTGAGAAAGCTGCTGGACAAGCGTCTGCCGCTGTGCCTGGTGGACATATACGTGCTGCCGGAGTTCGCCGGGGTTGGCGAAGTCATCCCCACCTCCACGCTGCCGGTCTACGAACTGATCGCGCAAATGTTTCAGCTGGATGTCGACCGCGTGGAGATGAGTATTTCAGCCGGTATCGTGTCAGAGGACGTGGCGGACACGCTGGAAGCGGATACCGGCACGCCCACCCTGGAACTGGTCCGACGTTACTGGAGCGGCGGACGGGTTTTTGAAGTGTCTGTCTCCCAGCACCCGGGTGACCGGTTTAACTATTCGCTCGAGTTCCGCCGCGGCTGGAAATCCGGCGGCGGCTGGAGCTGGGCCTGAACCATGGCCAGGCCGGGTTCATTCGTTCGCAGCTTCCTGTTCGCGCCGGGAAACCATCCGCGCAAGGTGGAAAAAGTGTTCACCTCGGGCGCCGACGCGGCCATTCTCGACCTGGAAGATGCGGTCGCGGAGAGCGAGAAAACGGCCACCCGCCCGGTGTTGGTAACGGCGCTGAAAAAAGACAGGGCCTGCCTGGGGTATGTCCGGGTCAACCCGGTGGACAGCCCCTATTTCGCGGATGACATGCAGGCCGTGGTCGGCCCGTGGATGGACGGGGTGGTCCTGCCCAAGGTAGAGCATGCGGAGCAACTGCGGCACGCGGCCCAGATCCTCGCCGAGCAGGAACACGAGCACGGCATGGCGCCCGGGCGCATCGACCTGATGGCCATCGTGGAGACGGCGGCGGGCGTGGAAAACGCGCTGGAGATCGCGGGCGGCACCGAGCGGCTGGGGAGGATGGCTTTCGGAGCGGGTGATTACACGCTGGATCTCGACTACCAGTGGGGGCCGGATGAACAGACGTTGACTTATGCCCGGTCCCGCTTGTCCCATGCCTCTCGCATCGCCGGCCTGCAGCCGCCCATCGACACGGTGGTGCTGCAAATCTACGAAGACGACCGGTTCCTGGCGTCAGCGGGCCGCGGCCGGGCTTTCGGATTTGGTGGCAAATTGTGTATCCATCCACGCCAGGTTGCCCTGTGTCACCGTGTTTTTTCGCCCTCGCCGGAGGAGATTGAGCATGCCCGCCGGGTGATGGAGGCGTTTGCGGCTGCAGAACGCGATGGCTCGGCGTCCATACAGCTGGATGGCTACTTCATCGACTATCCCATTGTTTACAAGGCGCGCCGCGTGGTCGCGCTGGCCGACCGCCTAGGCCTGGATGCTGACGGGCAGGCGGGTTTATCGGAGGAAGCAGAATGAGTGCAGTATCAACAGATCATGAACCCCGGCCTCGCGCGCAGAGCATGGCTGAGCGCCTCGCTGGCTTCGCGGCCGGCTTTGAGTTAGCAGCCGTGCCCGAGCCGGTGAGGGCGTATGCCCGCTTGTGTATGGCCGATGCCCTCGGTATCGCTTTCGCTTCTCAGGGCTTTGATTTCGCGGCCAGGAGCACGGCGGCCATTGCCGGGCTCGCGGGTGAGGGGGCGCATCCGGTGATCGGTTCAGACCTCAGGCTGCCCGCGCGTGACGCGGCCCTGCTCAACGGCATCCTGGTGCACGGCCTGGACTTCGATGACACCCATGTCGGCGCCGTCATACATTGCTCCACCAGCGCTTTGCCCCTGGTGCTGGTCGAGGGCCAGCGGAACGGTGTCTCAGGTGCCGAGGCGTTGGCCGCTTTCATCCTGGCGCTGGAGGCGGATGCCCGGATCGGCCTGGTGGCGGAAGGCATGCTGCAGAAAATCGGCTTTCATCCCACCGGCATGGTGGGCATATTCGGCTGCACCCTGGCTTCCGGCTGGTTGGGCGGGCTCGACCCGGAGCCGCTTGCCCGAGCCCAGGGCATTGCTTTGAGCATGGCCGGCGGCAGTCTCGAGTTTCTCGAAGACGGCTCCTGGACCAAGCGCATGCATCCGGGGTGGGCCGCGTCCAGCGCCATCACTGCCAGCGCCCTGGCGGCCGGCGGTTTCAAGGGGCCCCTGAATGCCTACGAGGGGCGTTATGGCCTGTACTCGCTTTATCTGCGTGAGACGCCCGAGCGCGTGGAAACGGTGCTTGATGATCTGGGTGAGGCCTGGGAGGTGTTGCGCGTCGCCATCAAGCCGTACCCGGTTTGCCATTTCAACCATTCGAGTATCGATGCCATGCTGCACGTGATGCGTGAGCACGGCTTGCAGCCCGGGGACATCAGCAGGGTGACCGCGCTGATCCATGAAAAGCAGGCGGACGTCGTCGCCCGGCCCGAGTCCGCCAAGCGGCGGCCCGCCAATGAATACGAGGGTAAGTTCAGCCTGCAGTTTGCGGTGGCCGCCGCCATCGTCAGAGGCCGCTTCACGCTGGACGAATTGGAGCAGGACGCGCTGGAAGATCCGGAAGTCCTGGCCATGTGCGATCGCGTCACTTTCGCCCACGATGAAATGTCCCGTTACCCGGAATATTACTCGGGCGGGGTGATGGTGGAGACCCGTGATGGCGGGCAGTGGGTTCACCGGGAGCCCATCAACCGCGGGGCCGAGGGCAGGGCGCTGACGGAAAGCCAGGTGCTGGAGAAATTCATGGGCAATGCCACCAGAACGATTTCCGAGGCGCAGGCGCGCCGCGCATGGGAGGCGGTTATGCAGCTGGAATCGGCGCCTGACCTGTCCGAACTGCTGGACGCGATCGCGAGGTAGATTGACGATGCTGAGGTCCACGCAGGAGTACCGGGAAAGTCTGCGCGCTTACTCGCCGCGGGTGTTTATCAACGGCGAGCGGGTGGCAGCCGTGGCCGATGATCCGCGCCTGCGCCCCGGCATTAACGCGGTCGGGGTGACTTATGACTTCGCGGCCAGGCCGGAGCATGCCGACCTGATGCTGGCTCATGGCCAGGGCCCGGACGAGGGAGATGATCGGGCCGTCAATCGCATGTTGCACATCAATCGGCATGCGGAGGACCTGCTGAGAAAGCTGGAAGCCGTGCGCCTGGTGTGCCGCGAGAGCGGATGTGCCCAGCGCTACCTGGCGCATGACGCGCTCAATGCCATTTTTCAGACAACACACGTTGGCAAGGAGCGCGACGGTACGGAATACCATGACCGCTTCCTCCACTACCTGGAGGACGTTCAGGACCGCGACCTGTCGCTGGGTATCGCCATGACCGACGGCAAGGGTGAGCGCAATCTCGGGCCACACCAGCAACCCGTTAAAGACGCCTATGTCCATGTCTCCGAGCGTCGGGCGGACGGCATCGTCATTCGTGGCGTCAAGGCCATCGTTACCGGCGCGCCCTACATGCATGAGCTGCTGGTCATGCCCTGTCGCGCCATGACCGCCGAGGCGGATGACTATGCGGTGTGCTGTGCGGTGCCCATCGACGCGGCGGGTCTGACCATCGTGTCCCGGCCGGCCGGGCGCCCGGGTCAGGCCGGGGCCAGGTTCAGCAATCGCTATGGCCAGTGCACGGCCGTGTGCGTGTTCGAGGATGTTTTTGTGCCCTGGGACCGGGTATTCATGGCGGGCGAGTGGGATTTGACCAGCGAGTTGGTCAACGGCTATGCGGCTCACCACCGGCACAGCTGCATTGGCGCACGCGCCGGCTTTGGTGACCTGCTGATCGGGGCGGGCGCGCTCATGGCCGATGCCAATGGGCTCGACCAGGCGCTGCATCCGCACATTCGCGAAGGCATGGTGGAGTTGATCAAGATCGTGGAAGGGTTTTTCGCCTGCGGCGTCGCGGCCTCGGTTTATGGTGTTGAGGGCAGCTCCGGGTGCTGGCAGCCGGAACCCGTGTTCGCCAATATCGGTAAACTGCTGCTGGCCACGCAGATTTATGACATGCACAGGGTGGCGCACGAGGTCTCGGGTGGGCTGATCGTGGCGTTACCCGGGCCCGACGAGGACCATAATCCGCACACCAAAGGAGACCTCGACACCCTGCTTCGGGGGCGTAGCGACGTACCCTACGGGCAGAGAATGGATATCGCGCGGTTCATCGAGGACATCACGGCCTCAGATACAGGCGGCTGGTATTCGGTGATCAGCCTGCACGGCGGCGGTTCACCGCAGGCCATGAAGCGCGAAATCCACAGGCGCTATCCCATCGAGGAGCGTCAGCAGTTGGTCCGAAAGCTGTTGGAGCGTGACGCCCTGGCTGCCACCGAGAGCGGAGCGCCGCGCCGGAGGCGTCAGCCAGGCCAGTGTTGTCCCACGGGCTGTCGCGCGAAAACGTTGTCGGATCGCTGAGCCCGGGCCTTAGCCGGTCAGAAGGGCCGGGCCAATTCCGTTGGCGGCAATATGGTGGTTCTTTTCATGAGCCGTTTCTGCGCCGGGTCGAATGGCTCTCTCCGGTGCATGGTGCAGGCGTTATCCCACAACAAGCAGTCGCCCGGCTGCCATTGATGCCGGTAAACAAATTCGGGCCGCACCGACCACTCGAACAGGTAGTCCAGCATCTCTTCGCTTTCTGACGGTTCCATGCCCACGATGCGGGTGGTCATCCCCGGGCAGATATACAAAGCGGGTTCGCCTGTCACCGGGTGCGTACGCACCATCGGGTGCTCGATATCGGGTGAGCGCTTTTTTTGCTCTTCGCTGGTCGGCACACTGTAAGTGCGGTTGAACGCCTCATAGGATTGCACGGCCTTGCGTCCCTCGAGGCGTTGCCGGACCTCCGGCGGCAAGGTCTCGAAGGCGGCGTTCATGTCGGCGAAGTAAGTATCGCCGCCGCGCTCGGGTAACACGTCCGCGCACAGCAGGGATCCGGTCGCGGGCTGCGGCAGGTAGATCTGGTCGTAGTGCCAGCCCACCTCCGAATCCGCGAGTATGCCAATGTTGCGGTCCCCCGACCGCATATTGGAGACGTAAAGGATCTCGGGGTGTTCGGGCGAGAGATACTCGGTGCGCACGTGGATTTCCAACTCGCCTAGGTGGCGGCTGAAACCCACCAGATCCGCCTCACTGACCTCCTGGGCCCGAAACAACAGCAGCTTGTGTTCAGCCCACAGGGCCTTGACAGCCTGCACATCATCGTGGCCGGCGTGTGGCCCGATGCGGATCCCGCTGACCTCGGCGCCAAATGTTTGGCCCAGACTACGTGTGACTTTAAGGCTCATATTTGCTGCCCGATGTGTTGGATCCTCCATTGTATGCAGGCGTCAATATAAGTCAATTGTCCGGACATTTAAAAACGGGTGCGCATGCGCGCCCGCCGGGTTTCCAGGCTGAGTATTCCCAGCACGATCAGTACGATCCCTGCTATTTCTTCCGGGCTGACGGTCTCGCCCAGCAGGGCAATGGCCAACAGCACCGTGCTGGCCGGGGCAATGGTGCTGGCCAGCGCGGCCTTTTCCGCGCCGATGCGGTGCAGGCCCTCCGCGGTGAGGTACAGGGGCAGTACGGTGGCGAAAAGGGTCAACAACCCCATCAGCAGCCAGCTCTCTGGCGACAGGTCGAGCGTGCCCCAGCCGCGTACCTGCTGAAAATGGATGGCGTAGGCGATACCCGCCGTGGCCATGGCCACCGCCGTGTAGTTGGCCGCGCCGATGACGCGAGCCAGTCGTGAGGTGACGATAAAATAAAAACTGATGGTGGCTGAACAAAACAGGATCCATCCCACGCCTGCGAGATCTTGCGCGGGCAAATCGTGATTGAGCAGACCCACCGTGAGGATGATGCCGAAAAAGGTCATCACAAGTGCCCCGAGAATACGCCCGGATGGCCGTTTTCGCCGAACCAGCCACATGGCCACCACGATCATCGCGGGGTAAGAGTAGAGCAGGGCGCGCTCCACGCTCGCGTCAACACGCGTCAAGGCGTAAAAATTGGCCAGCGCGCCCAGGTAATAACACACGAACCCCGCCAGTGCCGCCATCCACAGGGCCGAGGGCCTGGCTGTTAATAAATCGGTGCGTCGCTTCGAGAGCAGGGCAAGCAGGATAAAGCCCGGTACCGCGAGCACGGCGCGAACCGAGACCACGGTGTGGAAATCGACACCCTGTGCATACAGTAACTTGGCGAAGATACCCTTGGATGAGAGCAGGACCGCGCCAACGGCAACGAGGACAAACCCTGGCCAGTGGGAATGTGCCGCCGCGGCAGATTCCGCGCTCAGCTGCCTGGCTCCGTAAGGGCCTCGACCACCTCGTCGGTGGTCATCACGGTGGACCACAGCCGCCGCAGCATGTTCAGGGACGCCTGCTGCATTTCTTCGCTGTCGGTGCCGGTTCCATCGCTCACCACCACGACGCCGTATTGGCGGTCGCGGGCCTCCATGGCGGTCATGGCGACGCAGTTGTTGGTGGAGACCCCCGTGAATACCACGGTTTCGACCCCCAGGGCGCGCAGGTGCGTGTCGATGCCCGTGGAGTGAAAAGCGCCCATGGTCGACTTGTTCAGGACCAGCTCGTTCGCGCGCGGGGCGAGTTCGGACACGATCTCATGCTCGGGGTGACCGGCGATGTTGCGGGTCGCCTTGACGATACCGGCGATGGGCCGTGAGACATCACTGCAGTCCTCCAGCAGGGCGCCGTAGGTGACAAAGATGACGTGCCCGCCGACGGTTCTGAAGTGGTCGAGCAGCCGGCCAATGTTGGGTATGAGCAGGTTCTCGATGCGGTCGAAGCGATATTGGCCGGTAGCGGCTTCCCCGCGCTGTTCCAGCAGCGCGCCAAGCCCCATGCGCCGGTTGCCTGTCGCGTTTTGCATGTCCACCACGACCAGGGCGGTGCGATCAGCGATAAGGCGGGTGGGTGCGCTGAACGCGTCGATGAACGTTGGCTGCATGAGAGTTTTCCGCGCTTGGTTGAAATGTTCGGACAATTTAGCTGAAATAGAAGCCCTTCGCATCCAGATCGTGGAGTCAAACGCCATGGACGAATTCGAGAAAGCCGGTTACGGGCAGCAGTCCATCGGGTTCGGAAAACAGTGCGCGGTGCTGATTGTCGACCTGCAGCGGGGGTTCACGGACGCGACCTCGCCACTGGGCCGGTCTGAACACGTGCAGCGGGCGGTGGAGAATACGGCCCGGCTGGTTGCCGCCGCCAAAAAGGCCTCGGTGCCGGTCGCCTCGTGCCGCGTGGCGTGGCGCGGGCCGGAGGACATGGCGCATTGGAAAATCTCGTCCTTATACGATGGCAGTTTTTACCGGGGCCACCCCTGCACCGAATTCGATCCCCGGATATCCGACCCCGACTACATTTTTGAATTCACCAAGACCGCGCCCTCTATTTTCTTCAGAACGCCGCTGGCCACCTGGCTGACCAAGATGGGCGCGGACACCACCATCGTGACCGGCTGCACCACCAGCGGCTGTGTCCGGGCGTCGATCGTGGACAGTTTTTCTTTCGGCTACCGGACCATCGTGCCGGAGGAATGTTGTGGTGACCAGGACGAGGGCCCGCACTGGGACAACCTGCGTGACGTGGGCCGGAGGTACGCTGATGTGGTTCAGTTGTCCGATGTGCTGGGGCATTTTGAATCCCTGGAAACCGCTGCCTGACACCCTTCCAATCACCTACAGGAATCATCGCTATGCCAATCGCTGACATCAACGGCCACCAGATGTATTACGAAATCCATGGCGAAGGCCCGCCCGTCGTCTACATTGGTGGATGGGATACCTTCTGCCATGGCCGCGCAAAGTACCTGGCACGTGGACTGACGGACGAGTACTCGGCCCTGATCGTGGACTACCGGGGTATCGGTGAGTCCACCGACGACCTGTCAGTGCGCCCGTCGACCGAACTGTATGCCGATGACATGATCGAGTTGCTGGATCACCTGGGTTGGAGCGATGTGCGCTTCGTCGGCCTGGTCGGTATCGGCGCCTGCATCGGTCAATACGTGGCGCTGAAGCGTCCGGACCTGGTGCGCTGCATGGTCAATATGGGCTGCTGGGTGCACGCAGACGCCTGCCTGACCGACCAGCTCAACGCCCTGGGCACCATGCATGAAAAGGCAGGTTTCCTGGCGTTTCAGGAACTGGTGGCGGTGTATTCGTTCAGACCGGACTATTACAACGAAAACAGGGATAAGTTCCTGGGCCCCAACGGCGTGTGGGGCGCGCTGAATGGGCGCCTGGAAGCCCACTTGCGCTTCATCGAAGCCTGTAATGGGCACGACATCCGGGCGCATCTCGGGGACATTCACTGCCCCACCCTGGTCATTCATGCCGGACAAGACGTCATCACCGGCCCCCGCACGACGCTGCCGCTGGAAGAGGGCCTGCCCAATGTCGAGGGTGTGCTCATGCCTGAAGTGGCGCACGTGGTGGCGGGGCGCGAAGAAAAAATCGCTTTTTGCGAGCTGCTGTTT
>WTJD01000126.1 GCA_011524975.1 Lysobacterales bacterium | reverse complement strand
GTCAGGGCCAGCGCCCGGTAGCCCAGCTCAGCCGCGCGCGCCACCAGTTCCTGGGGATGCGAGGCCCCTGTCAGGAAGCTGAAGTTACTGGTGCAAACGAGCTCTGCGTAGGCGGGTGCAGCTGTGATACTCATACTGTAAATATATACAGTATTTTCTCAGAACCCAAGAATCTCTCCACACCTCATATCTCGAAGGTGACCCGCAACATCGGATGAGCCATGCCTGATGGCGGCGGGCGGCAAGCGCGGGGCGCCATTTGCCCCGATGGTCTGCGATGACGTACATTGATTGCGGTGAGCGCCTGTTGTACGGGCGCATGAATAAAGGGGCTATAACGCATGCGATACCTGTTGATAACGATTCTTCTGCTCGTCCTGCCGCCTGTGGTGGCGAACGCCTCCGAGGGCGCCTTGCGCGTGTCGATCGAGGGCGGGGCGTTTAATTCCAAATTCAAATTCTTCGATGCCAGTGACGGCTGCCCCAGCTATACCGACATTCCTGGCGCGCCGGACTTTTTGGGGGGCGTGTTTGCCTCCGGCAAAGGGGCAAGCAAGAAGTTGCCGAGGAATATGCCGGTACATGTCTTTCTGTCCCGGCCCAGGGACATGCCCGGAATTTCATCAAAGGGCGGGGCTGAGGAGATTCGCCGCAGGGCGCTGGAAGTGACCTTGACCGGTGACCGTGCGGAGCTGGTCTTTACAGGCTTCGAAGACAACGTCCCGACATGGACGGCCTCGGGTGACGTCGAAGTGAGACCCGCCAGTGCGTGTCTTGGCGAAGATGAAGATGATGCCGAAGATGATGCCGAGGATGATGAAGCCGACACCGACACCGATTCGGAAACCGCAGAGGACGAGGATACATCCGAAGATTCAGTTTGATTCCGGGGCATGAACTGATGCCCCGTGTCTCTGCGTGGATTTAACGGGCGGTTATCGGTAGCGTGCCGCCGTGATGAATTCCCCAAAGGCTTCGCACCAGACCACCACGGTGGTGAATTCAGCCGGGTCTACGTTTTCTGGTACTGAGACGACGAAGTTCTCGAATACCTTGACGTCCCCAATCTGTACACTTTGCGACTTCAGGCGCTCAAACTCAGCCTCGGTCTCGACAAACTCGGGCGCCAGGTAGAGCCGATAGTCCGGACCCGGCGCAATGCGGCCCATCAGTGCCACATGTTGCCGGCTTACCGAAACCGTGCCTTCGCCCCAGTGGAGAAAATCGCTACCTTCCAGATCGCGTTCAAATTCACCAGAATACTGCGCCTGGCCGGTAATCGCTTCAACCTCACTGACCGTAGGCGCGTCGGGTGCGGTCAAAATGGGTAACAGGTAAATGCCCAGGGCAAATCCGACAGCGCCGGCAATCAGGTGGGTAGCAACCCAAAAGACGATTTTTTTCATAAATCCAGGTCTCAATCAGCGGAATCAAGGCGGTTCTGGGTAATGCCGCCAGTCACTGCCAGACGCATGGCCTCCTCGAAAGGCATATCGAGTGGCTCGAGGCAGGATCGGGGCAGGAACAATGTATAGCCGCCAATCTGGTAGCTCATGGGGCAATAAACGGCGACCGGCTCTTCCGCGGCGGGCTCGAATGGTAAGTCAGAGAAGGTTTCGCGCGTGACGAACCCGACCACCTGGAAGTCCTGCCCCGGTAATCGCACGAGCACCACCTTGCTGAATTTCTGTTCCTCCCCAGGGCTGAAATAGCCCATAAAATCCTTGATGGCCGTGTAGATGGTCTTGATCAGCGGGAGGCGCTTCAGGAGGCCTTCCCAATATTCGAAAATTTTCTGGAATATCAGGACGTGCGACAACAGGCCTACCAGCGCGATGATGGCCAGCCCGGCCAGCAGCCCCATTCCGGGCACATACCACCCCAAGGGTAGTATCCGGCTGAGCAGGCCGCCCAGCATGCGCTCGGCGCCGGTGGCCATCCACCAGAGGATCGCCAGGGTCAGCACCACCGGGATGACCACGGCCAGCCCTTTCAGGAACAGTTTGCCCAGGGTGTTCATACCGCTATTCTAGCTTCAAGCGAAAAGACCCTGCAGGTACCAGCCTGGTTGGGGCTTGTATTCATGGAAGGCCCACAGCACCCGCCCCGTGTCGTCCTGCACCACAAAATAATCGCGGCGGCAGTCGTGGCCGTCCCACCAGCCGGTCTCGATGCGCTCCGGCCCCGCCAGTAAACGGTACTCCTCGATACGGCAGCGCTGCGGCTGGCTGAACAGCCAGACCGGCCGGTGCGGCATCGAGTGACAGGTGGCGGGCTCATCCAGTTCACGGGTGGACCAACTGTGTTCCGGGCGATGGTCCTGCACCCCGGCGAGGCCCCGGACGGCGCGCTGCCCCAGCCGTGCCTGCAGACGCTCCAGCACCGAACGGATACCTTCGCTATCGGTGCCACTCTCGTCGGCGAAGAGGCTCTCATGAAGGATTTCGAAGGGCAGCAGCCTGGGTACCTGTAGACTCACCTGTCGAACCGGAGCCGTCAACTGCAGGCTGTGCAGGCGTTCGCGCAGCAACAGCATAATGCGCTCTTCGCTGCGCCCCGGCTGCTGCAGGCCCAGCTGTAATGCCTCGCAGCCCTGCTCGTGGCGCAGTTCGAACGCCAGTTGCTGGGCGCCACGGTCGCGGGCACGCAGAGTGGCGCACAATTCGGTGACCAGCCTTCGCAGCGGGAACAACAGCGCCTGGCTGCTGCTGGTTTCGGCTGCCAGGTCCATGCTGGAGCAGAAATGCTCGGGTGGGCGCCAGCCCTTGCGGGGGTCCGGCCGGGCGCCAGTCAGCCGGTCGAGATAATCAACCACGCCGGTTCCAAGCCGGCGGCTCAAGGCCTTGCGCGGCAGGCGCAGTACCTCGCCGATGCGGCGAAAGCCCATTTTGTGCAGTGCGGCCTTTTGTGTCGGCTCCAGCGACAGCGCGTCCAGCGGCAGCCGGGCAATGTGCTGGCCAATACGCGCACCCTGCGGTATGTGCAGACCCTTTCTGGCTACCAGGCGTGCGGCCTCGGGTGTGGCCGCGGTACCGATGCGGACGCGGTAACCCAGTTGCAGCAGTTCCCGTTCCAGGCATTGCGTGATTTCCCGGGTATGGCCGAAAAGCCGTTGACTGCCGCCGATTTCCAGCAACAGCGCGTTATCGGCTTCAAGTTTTTCCACCTGGCTGCTGTAGCGGTAGCACAGCGTGGCCAGGCGCTCCAGAGCCGCCCGCTCAGCAGCAGGGTCGCGGGGTATGAGTTTTAGATCCGTGACGAGCCCGAGCGCGGCGCTGGTCGCCATGCCTGCCCGCACGCCCGCGCGGCCAGCCACCGGATTGCAATCCAGAATGGCCTGGCGGCGGCGGTCGCTGTCATGAATGGCGAGCGCGCATTCCTGCCCGGAAGCCAGCCCCCGGGTGGCCAGGTCGAGCGCCAGGCGCGGGCACTCGAGGGCCATCCATTGGGGCTCTGTGGACCAT
>WTJD01000061.1:7625-12271 GCA_011524975.1 Lysobacterales bacterium | reverse complement strand
GCATGGCACTTCGGGCCCTCAGCAGAAGCGGCCGCGGTATTCGTGTTTACCGGCTTTCTCATCGCCCTGGCAGGGATCGATCTCGACCATCAATTGCTGCCGGACAACCTCACGCTGATGCTGCTGTGGGCCGGGCTTCTGCTAAGCCTGGAGCAGGTCTTCGTCGATCCTGCGCAAAGCATCATCGGCGCCGCCGCCGGCTATATTTCCCTATGGTCGGTTTACCACCTGTTCCGTTTGCTCACCGGCAAAGAAGGAATGGGTTACGGCGATTTCAAACTGATGGCCGCAATGGGCGCCTGGCTGGGCTGGCAACTGCTTCCGCTGGTTATCTTCTTGTCCTCACTGCTGGGCGCGGTTGTCGGGCTGGCCATGATGGCGCTTCAACGCCACCAAAAAGGGAAGCCCATTCCTTTTGGTCCGTTCATCGCACTGGCGGGCTGGATCGCCATCGCCTGGGGTGAACCCATTACCCGCCATTATTTGAAGATGTCAGGCTTCACGTAATGGCTGACACTGACGTGAGAAGACCTTACGTGGTCGCGCTCACCGGCGGCATTGGCTCCGGTAAAACGACCGTTTCCGATCTGTTCGCGGAACAGGGGGTACCCGTCGTTGACACCGATGTGATCGCGCACGAATTGGTGGCGCCTGGTCAGCCTTTGCTGGCCTCGATTGTGAGCGCGCTCGGTCAAGAGTTGCTGGACGCTTACGGAAGGCTGAGGCGCAGAAAGCTCAGGGAAATGATTTTTACCTCCGCCGAGACCAGAGCAACGCTGGAAAGCCTCATGCACCCGCGAATTCTCGAGGAAGCTGAGCGACAAATCCTGGCTTTGAAAGCCCCTTATTGCATTCTGGTGATCCCACTGCTGGCCGAATCGGGCAATCGTGATTCCGCAGACCGTGTGCTGGTTGTTGACGCGGACACGGCATCCAGAGCGGAACGCCTTGCCGCAAGAGACGGAATGACGCGTACGCAGATAGAGGCCGCCCTTGCCGCACAGGCCAGCCGGGACCAGCGTCTCGCCATCGCGGACGACATCATCGACAACTCAGGTGAAAAGTCATCCCTGCCGCAAAAAGTGTCCTCACTTCACCAGCGCTATCTCTCGCTGGCCGATGAATGGCGCCGGTCGGCAGACGAGCCCAGAACCGTCCCATTCGGCTAAATTCACGGCTAAATCCATGGCTAAATCCAGGGCGGCGCCCAAGCGTCAGCGGATGCCCCAGTTACCCGTGAGCCCCCGCTGGCAGGCACGCTAATTCAGCGCGCCATGACACTGCTTGAATTTTTTGCCTGAACCACAGGGGCAAGGCTCATTCCTGCCCACTTTTCTGCCTTCCCTGACAAAGGGCTGATCAGCACCAGGGGCTGAGCGCTGATCTCCCCCGGTCGCCGTCGGCGCGTCGGCGTGCTGGAAACTCATTTGCGCAGCAGGACGGTTTCCGGGCTCTACAGCCTCAACATCCTCCTCCGCGGAAATCCTCACACGGGCCAGCACCCGCACCACTTCGTGCTGGACCGACTCCAGCATGCCCGTGAACATCCCAAATGCCTCACGTTTATATTCCTGCATCGGTTGCCGCTGGGCATAACCGCGGAGATGGATGCCCTGGCGCAGGTAGTCCATGCTGCCCAAGTGATCCTTCCATTTCTGGTCCAGCACATTGAGCATCAAAGCCTTTTCGAAATGGCGCATGACTTCTGTTCCGATCTGGGCCTCCCGCGCCTCGAAGTGATTGGTAACGGCCTGTGAAACATGATCCCGAAGCACTTCCTCGTTGGGGATCTCGCCTTCCGCCATCCAGCGCTTCAGCGGCACGGAGATGGCGAACTCGCCTTCCAGCGCAGTCTCGAGCTCCGTGATCTCCCATTGCTCATCGATGCTGCCCGGCGGCACAAACTGGTTGACCACAGATTCAAAGACGTTTTGCCTGAAATCCAGGATGGTATCGTGAACGTCATCAAGATCGAGCAGGTCATTTCGCTGCTGATAAACCACGCGTCGCTGATCATTGGCTACATCGTCGTAGTCCAGCAGATGCTTCCTGATATCGAAATTGTGAGCCTCGACCTTTCGCTGGGCGTTTTCGATGGCGCGGTTGAGCATACCCGCCTCGATCGCCTCGTCTTCTTTCATACCAAAGCGCTGCATCATCCAGGACATCCGGTCTGACGCGAAGATACGCATCAGGTTATCCTCGAGGGACAGAAAGAACCTCGAAGAACCTGGGTCACCCTGCCTGCCGGACCGTCCACGCAACTGATTGTCGATGCGCCGCGACTCGTGCCGCTCGGTGCCAATGATATGCAGCCCGCCGGCTTCGATCACGGCGTCATGGCGTGCCTGCCAATCCGCGCGAACCTTTGACTTCTGTTCGTCGGATGCGTTTTCCGGCAACTGAGCGAGATCGGCCTCGGGGTTGCCGCCAAGAACAATGTCGGTGCCGCGTCCGGCCATGTTGGTGGCAATGGTCACCGACCCGGCCCGCCCAGCCTGAGCGACAATGTGCGCTTCGCGCTCATGCTGCTTTGCGTTCAGCACCTCGTGGGCAATCTTGCTTTTCTTGAGCTTGCGGGAAATCAGCTCAGAAGTCTCAATGGAGGTCGTACCGACCAGAACCGGCTGCCCCCGCTTCACGCAATCCTGTATGTCTTCAATAATCGCCTGGTACTTGGCCTCGGATTTCAGAAATACCAGGTCGTCCTTGTCGTCCCTGATCATGGGCCGATGCGTTGGTATGACCACCACTTCCAGCCCATAGATCGACTGGAATTCATAGGCCTCGGTATCGGCCGTGCCCGTCATCCCAGCCAGTTTGTCATATAGCCGGAAATAGTTCTGGAAGGTGATCGACGCCAGGGTTTGGTTTTCCCTTTGAATCGGCACTCCTTCCTTGGCCTCAACAGCCTGGTGCAAGCCTTCGGACCAGCGTCGTCCTGCCAGTGTTCGACCGGTAAACTCGTCCACGATGACCACCTCACCGTCCTTGACGATGTAGTCGACATCCTTGTGGAACAGGTGGCTCGCGCGCAGGGCGGCATTCAGATGATGCACGAGGCTCAGGTTGTGGGCGTTGTAAAGGCTGTCGTCCTCTTTCAACAACCCGGCCTTGACCATCAACTGCTCGACATTGGCCATGCCGTCCTCTGTGAGGTAGACCTGCTTCTGCTTTTCGTCGATGGTGAAATCACCCTGCAGGATGTCTCCCTCCTCATCCTCGCCCACTTTTTCTGCCGGCTTCAGATGCGGTATCAACTTATGAATATGCGCATAGAGTTGAGGCGTCTCATCCGCAGGTCCGGAAATGATCAGCGGCGTACGCGCCTCATCGATCAGGATTGAGTCCACCTCATCCACGATCGCAAATGACTGGTCTCGCTGCACCCTCTGATCCTGAGAGAACGCCATGTTGTCCCGCAGGTAGTCGAAGCCCAGTTCGTTATTGGTGGCATAGATCACATCACAGGCGTAGGCCGCACGCTTGGCGGACGGCGTCATCCCGGGTATCACCACTCCGGCGGTCATACCCAGCGCGCTGTAGATGGGACGCATCCATTCGGCATCACGACGAGCCAGGTAATCATTGACGGTGACGACATGCACACTATCGCCGCTCAAAGCATTCAGATACACGGCAAGGGTCGCCATCAGCGTCTTTCCCTCACCCGTCTTCATCTCGGAAATCATTCCCCGGTGCAGGACCATACCGCCGATCATTTGAACATCGAAATGGCGTAGCCCAAGTGTCCTGACGCTGGCTTCACGCACACAGGCGAATGCTTCGGGCAGCAGATCATCCAGGGAGGCGCCGTCCGCCAGGCGTTTGCGGAATTCGTCTGTTTTCGCAGCGAGTTCCTCGTCACTCAAGGCCTGCAAACCGGGCTCGAGTTCATTGATCTGCTGGACCGATCGGCCCATTTTCTTGACCAGCCGCTCGTTGCGGCTGCCAAACACCTTGGTAAAGATAGTATTCAACATGAAAAGTCAGTTCTTCGTTGAAAGGGTTGAGCCCGTTGCTTCTGTCTGGCCGCCCATTGCAACCAGCGCCTTATTGTACTGATGAAGCCGATGGTTTACGTTAACCGTGAGCCTGTATTAAGGTGGGGTCACACCTTGTTTGATGCAACCACCTCGCCTCATCCATGAAAACTCCTGCAAAAAACGGTTCCAACGCGAAGTCAGTCAGCGAAATTGTCGCAGATTCAGGCTCGCCATTTGGCGCATTGTTGGCGCAGGCCAAGGCGCTCAGTCGCCTGGAGAACACGCTGAGGGAGACCCTCGGCCCTGAGTGCGGCCCGTCGGTTCACGCCGTTTCCCTGCATCATGGCACCCTGGTGCTGGCCGTTCCGGCAGCCGCTTTCGCTGCACAGCTGCGACGTCAGGAACAGATCATCAAAGCGGTGATCTGCGAGCGGTTCCAGAAAAATGTCCAGGAAATCCGCGTCAAGATAGACCCCTCGCTCCCCAAAAGGCGCTAGCCGGACCCCGCGTGATCTGGCGGCAGCCTCAGAACCTGTCGCGCTGCACCTTGTGACAGCTTTCCAAGTGGGGCAAAAATGATCCAGCACGGGTTCGATTCAGGGCCTCGCTCGGGGCCCGGTCAATCAGATCTGGGGACAGAATGCTTGCGCTCCCAGTTCT
>WTJD01000061.1:0-7525 GCA_011524975.1 Lysobacterales bacterium | reverse complement strand
TTCCATCAGCCGGAATGCCGCGAAACGCCGCATCTCATCTGTCCATACTTCCTGATTGATTTGCTCGTCGAAATACTGTTTTCCATCTGCGGAATCCGCAAAACCAGAGACCAGGTTAGAGAACGGCACCATCGGAGAAAGCGGGGGCAGCCTGGGTAGAAATGCGACTCTCTCACGTTGAAGATGGTCGATCAGATCGGGCGTCCAGCAGGCCGGACGCGCAACGAGCGCTCCATGGGCATGCAGGTTGCCGGATCCACTGACCCATAAACCGTGCCTCAGGTCGACGAAGTCCAAAGAGAAACCACCGGACTGCTGAATGATCTCGGAATCATCGGGAAACTGATGAATAATTCCATCCATCTCATACTTGTCCAGCGCCTCCTTTAACTTTTCAGAGGATGCCATCAGGTCATGATGCTCTATGAGATGTTCCACGGGATACAAAATGGCGGTTCGCCCATCGATAAACACTTTCACATCAGGGGCCAGTCTGTGAATCAGAAACCCCCCAATCCCATAGTCGTTGAGCACCTTGCCGCGAAACTCGATTTGCTGCAAATAATCCACCAAAGCCACCGGATATCGCGTGGGCGCGCCCCAGTTAATACTCAGGGAATATTGTGCCCTGTTGAATGAGGCCAAAAGAAAAACAGGAACGGTCAGCAGCACGGCGGCAAACTTTGCCCGTTGACGGGATGTCTGCGGCAGCCGGTCGGGGCTGAACATACTGCCCAGCAGCACGCCGGCAATCAGGATATTAACGATACCCGCGGGCGTGACCATTCGCTGCATATTGAAACCGGCATAGGTCAGAACCACGCAGATCAGCACAAATCCGGCTTTTCGATTCAGGACAGCGAGCACACACGGGCCAATGCCCACGAGAAGAAGACCGTAGATCTCGGCCAGCGACAGGGCATCGGGGTCCAGTGGCGCATACTCTTCGATCAGGGGGCGCCAATCCGCCGAGGAGGAAATGATCCAGTGCAATGGGCTATGCAAGCCTGGTACGAGAAAACTGACCGCGAGCATGGCCGCGCCGGCTGCCAGCCAGGATAGCCACACCTGCCTACCTGCGCGCGATCTGAACTGCGCGATGGCGCAGTCCAAAAAGTATCCCGCGAAAATGACATAGCCGATGACGGGCGAATGGTACCAACACCAAAACCAGATCAAGACGATCATCGGCAACACGCCGCGCCAATTGAAGCTGGATCCGGCTTTGATGTACAGGATTAACGCCAGCAAGGAAAGCCCATAGCTGAAGAGTTCAGGCCTGACCGGCGGGCGCATTTGCAAAACAAACACCAGTGCCGACAGCACAATGACGTAAACCGATGCACTGGCGCGGATCTGCCTCAGAAGTACGCCGGACAGCAACAGAACCACCAGGTAAGCGAAGAGACGGACGACCCTGAACCCCCACTCTTCACCAAAGGCTTGGACAGCCCCATAGAGTAGCGCTTGAAACATCACTGGCGGATTTTTTATAACCGCACCCAGATAGGTAAAGCTGTAATGATCTGTCCATGGTGACAAGCCACGGCTTAACCAGTCCTGTCCCATTTTTAGATGCCAATAAACATCGAAACCCACGTGATCCCGCATCGCTGTCAGCAAAATGATGGCGAGCGAAACCAGAACCGCGCCCAGTATCAACAAATTGAGAACGCGGCCTGGATGGTTTGGAATCATGCGGTCGGATGGATTGGCATCGGGCACATCGCCCATGGACCGATGCTACACCAAATCCAGATGCAGCCGGAAGGTCAGCGCTGGATCTCCGCGCGGACAATCTTCAGACGGTTCGGTGATCCCGGAAAACGGGAAGGACTGTGGTCTACAGCGCCTGGGCTGGATGGAGATAGGAAATGGGGGATGCCGCCTGGTCTTCGAAAGTCGCTACTTCCCAGGCTTCCTCCTGCTCGAGAAGTTTCCGGACCAACAGGTTGTTGAGCCCGTGACCTGACTTGAAGCCGGAAAACGCGCCGATCAGGCTGTGGCCAGCGAGATAAAGATCACCAATGGCATCCAGCACCTTGTGCTTGACGAATTCGTCCTCGTAACGCAAACCATCTTCGTTGAGCACGCGGTAGTCATCCAGAACCACGGCATTGTCCATGCTGCCGCCAAGCACCAGGTTGCGGTTCCGGAGCATTTCCAGATCACGCATGAACCCGAAGGTTCGCGCCCTGGAGATTTCCTTCAGATATGAAGTGGTCGAGAAGTCCACCGACGCAAAAGAAGTGTGGGAACTGAAGACCGGATGCTTGAAGTCGATCTTGAAGGAGACCTTGAAGCCATCATGCGGATCGAAGCGGGCCCACTTGTCGTCCTCGCGTACTTCGACAGGCTGCAATATTCGGATGAAACGCTTGGGCGCCGACTGCTCTTCGATTCCGGCGGACTGGATAAGGAACACGAACGGGCCCGCGCTGCCATCCATGATGGGTACTTCGGCGGCGCTCAGATCGACATAAGCATTGTCGATACCCATCCCCGCCATGGCGGAGAGGAGGTGTTCGACCGTGGACACGCGCACGTCGTTCCACAGCAAGGTGGTCGACATGCTGGTGTCGCCCACGTTGGTGGCCATAGCAGGCACTTCAGACACCGGATCCATATCCACGCGCCTGAACACGATGCCGGTGTTGGGCGCGGCCGGGCGAAGGGTCATGAAGACCTTTTCGCCTGTATGAATGCCAACCCCGGTCGCCTTGATGACGTTTTTGAGTGTTCTTTGCCTGATCACCAGATGAGTGCCTCAAGCCGGAAAGTGAGCGCATACTAGCATAGAGATGCCGCCGCAAAAAGAAAAAATGCCGTTTTTTGACGACAAATGTTGTTTTTTAACAACGATTTAACAAACCCATGACGCCTGATGAGGAAAAGGAGGACCGGCCCCGATGCTAACGAGCCGGTCTTCCGAGGCGAGCGAGCCTTTCATCATGGCCATCACGGCCGGGCAGACCCGGTTTCAGTCCGCCTGGTTTCTCAAAAACGCCGGTATGTCGAGGTAGTCCACATCCTCCTGGCTGGAGAACATGTCGCTGGTCTCCGTGGTTTCCACGGGTGGTTCCGGCACACTCGGTGTACTGGCATGCCCCATGTCTTCGCCCGCAAAGACCGGCTCGGCCTGTCCGGTGGTGCCATTCCTGACCAGGGTCAGGTTGCTTTCAACAGGCTGACTCCTCGCGCAGGCTTCGCCCAGGCCCGTGGCGACGACCGTCACGCGAAGCTCATCACCAATTTCCGGGTCAATCACGGTGCCGACCACCACGGTGGCATCGTCGGACGCCAGATCCGCCACGGCCGAGCCGACCTCCTCGAACTCTTTCATGGTCAGGTTCATGCCGGCCGTGATATTCACCAGCACACCGCGGGCGCCCGAGAGATTGACATCTTCCAGCAACGGGCTGCCAATGGCCGACTGGACCGCCATAATGGCCCGGTCCTCTCCCTTGGCCCGGCCGGCGCCCATCACCGCCTGCCCCATTTCAGACATGACGGTCCGTACATCGGCAAAGTCGACATTGATCAGGCCCTGACGGGTGATCAGTTCCGCAATACCCTGCACGGCGCCCTGAAGCACGTCATTGGCAGCCTTGAACGCATTCAAAAGCAGCGCGTCCTCACCCATCACCGCCGGCAACTTGCCGTTGGGTATGGTGATCAGCGAATCGACCTGGCGGCCGAGTTCCTCTATGCCCTGCTCGGCGATCGCCATCCTTCTTCGGGCCTCGAACGGAAATGGCTTGGTCACGACGGCGACGGTCAGTATCCCCATTTCCTTTGCTGCCTGGGCAATGACCGGCGCTGCGCCCGTTCCCGTGCCGCCGCCCATGCCGGCAGTGATAAAGACCATATCTGCGCCTTCCAGAATCTCGATGATCCTGTCGCGATCCTCCAGCGCTGCCTGTCTGCCCACTTCGGGATTGGCGCCCGCGCCCAATCCCTTGGTCACGCTGCTTCCAATCTGCAGCACGGACTTGCCCTTGAACTGCCGCAATGCCTGCGCGTCCGTGTTCGCCGCTATGAAGTCCACACCATCGATGTTGGCCTCCAGCATCTGGGCGACCGCGTTGCCACCGCCACCCCCGACGCCAACCACCTTGATCTCAGCGTTTGGCGTATAGTTTTCCACCAATTCGAACATGATTTTTACTCCTCTCGCTCGCCTAAATAAATTGGGGATCTATGGTCCCCTGTGATTAAAATTCACCTCTGAACCAACTCTGAATCCGGTTGATCAGTGACTCGCTTCCTGCACTGCCCGACAGGCTGCGGCCCCTGCCCGCCCTGCTGCCATACAGCAGCAGCCCCACGCCGGCGGCATGGACCGGGTTGGAGACCACGTCTGAAAGGCCTGAAACATACTGTGGCGTGGCCAAGCGCACGGGCATGTGAAAGATCTCCTCCGCCAGCTCAACCGCGCCTTCCATTTTTGCGGCGCCGCCGGTCAGAACCAGGCCGGAGGCCACCATGCTTTCAAATCCGCTTCTTCTCAGCTCAGTCATAACCAGCGAATACAATTCCCGGTAACGCGCCTCCACCACCTGGGCCAGGGTCTGGCGGGCCAGGCGCCGTGAACCCCGGTCACCCACGCTGGGCACCTGTATGGTTTCTTCACTGCCGGTCAACTGCTCCAGAGCGCAGGCATAACGAATCTTGATGTCCTCCGCGTGCTGGGTCGGTGTTCTGAGCGCCACGGCGATGTCGTTGGTCACCTGGTCGCCGGCGATCGGGATACAAGCGGTATGGCGAATCGCGCCGCCAGTGAACACGGCGATATCCGTGGTGCCGGCGCCAATATCCACCAGGCATACGCCCAGGTCGCGCTCATCCTCGCTGAGTGCGGAGTAGCTTGCTGCCAGCGGCTGCATGATCAGCTCATCCACCGTCAGGCCACATCGGGAAACACATTTCGAAATATTTTGAATCGCGCTGCGCGCAGCGGTGACAACATGTACATGGGCTTCCAGGCGAACACCCGCCATGCCGATCGGTTCGCGGATACCGTCCTGGTTATCGAGCACATATTCCTGCGGCAGGATGTGCAGGATTCTCTGATCTTCACCCACCGGCACGGCACGCGCCGCGTCCAGCACCCGGTCGACATCGCCTTCCGTCACCTCCTTGTCCTTGATGGCCACCGTGCCATCAGAGTTGAGGCTGCGAATGTGATTGCCGGAAATACCGCCAAACACCGAGTGAATCTCACAGCCCGCCATCAGCTCAGCCTCTTCCACGGCTCTCTGGATGGCCTGCTCGGTCGAAGCCATGTCCACCACGACCCCCCGCTTGAGGCCCCTGGACGGGTGCGAACCGAGACCAATGACTTCCACAGCCCCATCGGGTTGGAGCTCACCCACAATAGCGACGATCTTGGAGGTACCGATATCCAGTCCCACGACCAGTGATTTTTCAGCTTTCTTTGCCATTTGTCTCTTCACTTCCTGGCCAGCGAACCGCAAAGCCGTTGGTGTATCTAAGGTCCACGCCCAGGGGCGCCATTTCACGATCCCGAACCAGCCCATCCCAGCTTTTGACCAGGCGTTGTAAACGCGCTTCAGCGTCACCTCTCCCAATATCGACGCGTGTCCCATTGCTCAGCGTGAGATACCAGGCCCCGCGCGGATCGAGCCTAAGACGCTCTATCTCCAGGCCCAGAGGCTCGAGCATGCGATCGAATGCCTGCCACGCCCCGAGCGCCTGCTCAAGCGCGTGTTCCGGGCTGTCCAGCCAGGGCAGCCCCTGAATCCCGTCCCCGGCCGGCACGCGAAACGCGCGGCCGTCGGTCGATATCAGCCGGCCATCGGTCCAATGGGCAATCGGCTCGTACTCGGTGATGTCCACATCAATAGTGTCAGGCCAGTGTTTCTGGACCACCACGTCGGAAACCCAGGGATGTCGGGCGGCGGCAGCCCGCACTTCCTGCAGGTCAACACTGAAATAGCTGCCGGACACCAGTGGGGCCAAAGACGCGCGCACGTGCTCGGCACTGACCCGCTCAAAGCTGCCGTTGACCTCCAGCCAGCGAATGGGCCATTGGTCCCGCGTCATCATCCCCAGGTAGACCCAGGCCACACCGACGCACGCCATGGCCAGCAGCACGATGACCGCCAACAGGTTGCCCAGGAAACCCTTCTGTCCCTGGCGCATTGTGGTCGCGCCCGACATCATAGGCTGGTCTCCAGAATCCGCCAGACGAGTTCCTCGAACCCGACACCCACCTCGGCCGCCGCCTGCGGCAACAGGCTGTGATCTGTCATGCCGGGGATCGTATTGACTTCGAGAAACCAGGGGTCGGAATGTTCGTCGAGAATAAAATCCACTCTGCCCCAGCCACTCGCGCCCAATGCGTCGAAAACGTCCATTGAACGCTCCTGCAGGCTCCGCTCGAGATCCGGGGCAAGGCCGCAAGGGCAGAAATAACGAGTATCGTCCGACAAATACTTTGCCTGGTAGTCGTAGAATGCCCGCGGCGTCTCTATTCCGATCAGCGGAAAAGTCAGCCGCTCAAGCACGCCGGTAAAGTATTCACCGCCGGCGATAAACTGTTCCACCAGGATTTCCGCGCTGAATTGACGGGCCAGGGTGAATGCCGGCTCCAGGGATTCCTCATCCTCGACTTTGCTGATACCGATGCTCGAGCCAAGATTATTGGGTTTGATGAACACCGGCAGACCGAAGGTCTCGGCGGCCGAGCGCGCATCCGGGAGCGTCGTGACCCGTTCAAAAGCCGGAGTGGGCAAGCCCAGGCGTTGCAAAACCCATTTCGACCTCACCTTGTCCATGGTCAGGGCGGAGCCCAGAAGACCCGAACCGGTCATCGGCACGTTCATCAACTGAAGCGCGCCCTGGATAGCACCGTCTTCTCCGCCTGGCCCGTGCATGAGGTTGAATACGCGGTCCACCTGGCGGGCAAAAATCGCGTCGAACAGGCGATCCTGCCCATCATAAAGCTCATGGCGTATACCCAGCTTCTTCAGGGCCTTCGACACCGAATGGCCACCGTCCAACGAGACATCACGCTCAGCGCTGGCCCCACCAACCAACAGGGCGACTCGGCCAAAGTCGGCCGGCTCAGAGACGCGTCTCGGAGTCAGGTCAATCATCATGCACCCCGGCGCGCGGCATCAGGTGACCACAGGCATCAGCCAGTCGCGAGGCCGAATCACGGGTCCCTGCCGAATACGCAGCCTCGGCCATTCGCAGCAAGCCGGGCCGGTCTTTCAGCAAAGCTTCAAGTTCGTGGGAGAGAACCGCCTCGTCGAGCATGTCCTCGCTCAGGATACGGGCCGCGCCCGCGCGTTCCAGGACTTCCGCATTGCGCGCCTGATGGTCATCCACTGCGTGGGGAAAGGGAATCAGCAGTGCACCAAGCCCCACCACGGCGAGTTCCGAGATGGTCAACGCGCCAGATCGACACACGGCCAGGTCCGCAGCGGCGTAGGCAGCCGCCATATCCTCGATGAACTCAACCACATCGGCCTCGACACCTGCATCCCGGTATGCCTGT
>WTJD01000176.1 GCA_011524975.1 Lysobacterales bacterium | reverse complement strand
AGACGTTCGCCATGTGAAGCCTGAGGATTACGAGGCCGAACTGATCGACGACTGACATTTCAACGCCTTTACATCCCGTCTGCCCCACAAATGGGTGGTCAAATAAGAAAAGCGCGCCAAAAGGCGCGCTTTTCTGTCTTGCGGAGATTGTTAAACGCAGACTATTTGTCGTAGGCTGGCATCGGAAGGGTCCAACCCGACGTCCAACTCTCTTTCGGATCCATCGAGAACGCCCCTATGTGCGGAAAATTGTTGAAATAGTCCGAAAATTTCTCCCGATCAAGGTCGAAACCACTGGCCCACTCCGCATCCTCAGGTGGATAAACACCGTTCAGCAGGGCTGACATTTCCATGTTGTTGGGCTGTGACTGTCCGAATTCGGAAATCAGCCAGGGGTCGCCATCTTCATCGTCCCAAACCGTGTCGCAATCGAGGATGCTGTTCTCTATGGTGACATTGCCTGTGAGGCCGCCGGGGAAGGGCGGGGCACCGGCATTGGCGAAGGTCGAACTGCTATCGAGGTCATAGCACTTGTTGAAACCAGTGAACACCACGTTGGTCAGCTTCAGTCCCGTGCCACGACGTGCGGTCACCGCGGTAGAGCTCGGGTTACCGATAAACGTCGCGTTGGCGATTTCAGCCAGGGCGCGCGGAGTCGCGTCGTTGTTCTGTTCCAGGTTATCCGCTTCAATTCCTCGGTCGGCCAGGTCTGGCGAGGGGTCCTGCATGACCAGGGCGTTCTGGATTTTACCGTTCCAGCCCATGGTCCAATCGATGCTGTCATCTTCAGCATAAGTCACCACCAGATTCTTAACGTTGACGGTTCCGCCGAAAAACTCGACGCCATCATCAGCGGTGGCATGAACTTGTATATTCTCCACGACCGTGCCATCACCTACACCCTGGAAGGCGATGCCGTTCAGTTCATCCTGGTCATTGAACTTGAAGCCGCTGAATTGGACGCGCAGGAAGCGGATAACCCCGCTGCTGTCATGCGGGTCGTTACCGCCGAAGGTGCCTGTGCTGCCCTCGCCCTGCGCGGTGCATTCACCCAAGGTGTCGCAGGTATTCAGGTAGGACTTGCCGTTGATGGTGAATCCGCCCCAGTCCTGCGAACTGCCCGCTGCGCCGCCTTCGACGTTGGGATTAAGGGTTGCGGTATTAAGGCCTGTCATCACGATCGGGGCATGCGCTACGCCTTCCGCGAAAATCTTGGCACCTCGCGAAATTGAAAGGAGCGTATTCTCATCAGCACTGACGATGCGGGTGCCGGGTTCGATGTACAGCGCGTTGGTGTTGTCTGGGTTGTCTTTCTCGCCGATGAACACAGCGCCTTCAAGGTACCACAGGGTGTTGTTGGTAAAGTGAAGGTCCTCGGTGTATTCATCGCCTGAGACCAGACACACGCGCTCAGCAACCTCGGTCGCCCACTCCGGACAGCCTGCGAAGGCTTCCTGGTAAACGCATTGGCTGGACGGCTGCCCGGCCGGGTAGATATTGGTGACCTGGTTAACGGAATTCATTGTATTTGACCCATCGTCCACGTTCGGAGAGGTCCAGGCCCAGGTGATGTCGTTGCACGAATTAACTGTGAATGTGCCGGTTCCCCAGTTGGGATCCGTGTCCGACGGCGTACCGTTGGCATCGCCAAAGCTCCCGCCCTCAACCAGCGCGAGCGGTATCTCCGCTCTGAAATCCCCGGAATAGACAGGCGATGCGCCCTGGACCCAGAAGGGGTTGCCTTCTAAATCGTAGGCATAATAGGCAACGAAAAGAACGCCTGCTTCCGGACCAATGGGTATGTACTGGACACCCAGGCCGCGTCTTGGGTCCGGCGTCGTTGAGCCTTCGTAGTAAAAACCATTAACCCATTTGTCGATAAAGTCTGCTTGTGAACCCGTTGCTACACCCAACAGGATGAGCCCTGCTGCCAGGCTTTTGATCAGGTTGGAATATCTCATGTTTAATCCTCGGTACTGTTTGTCAAATGATTTGCAGCTGGAGACGCTGTCAGATAGGGCTCCGGCAAGCGTGATGTTATGTGTCGGCGGTTTCAGGACCGTTACGGAACGGTGACAGCTTTGTGACAGGGGGAGATCGCGCTGTCATACCGTTGTCACATGCCCTGCTTAAACTTTTTCCCGACTTGATCCCGCCTGGGTCAGATTTCATTACTGATTTAATCCGGTAAAACAGCATGAATAGATACCTTTTAGTGCCAGCGTTCATGTTGGCGAGTCTTGTGTCATCAGCGACCCAGGCGCAGGAGACGCCGGCGTCTCTTGCAGAGCAATTGGTCCAACTGCGCGGGCAAGTCGACGAACTGCAGAGTGAACTCGAGATTCAGCGCGAAGAGCATAAGAACCGAATGGCTTATCTCACGGCACAGCTTGCGGACCTCGAAGCCAGTCGTGATCGTGAAGAACTGCGAGTTGCCCAGATGCAAGGCGACCTGGATGAGATCACGGGCCAGATTTCGGAGGCGGGCGTTGGCTCAGAGGCGCTCCAGCCTTTCGTGTTGGATCAGATTGCAGAACTCCGCGCCCAAGTGCATAACGGCTTTCCTTTCAAGGTGGGCGAGCGTTTGATGGAGCTGGATAATCTTGAGGCGCAACTAACCAATGGTGCGATTACTGCTCAACGCGCCGTCAATCGCCTGTGGGCGTTTATCGAAGATGAGTTCCGGATCTCACGCGAAAATGCCATTTACAGCCAGTCCATAGCTCTGAATGGGGAGAACGTGCTGGTGGATATTGCCAAGCTTGGCAACGCCATGATGTTCTTCCGCACCCGTGACATGCAATACGGCCGGGCGATACCCGCTGATAGCGGCTGGCGCTTTGAGTTGTTCGAGTCCAGCGCTGACCAGGAACGGGTTGCGCGACTGTTCGATTCTCTACGCAAGCAGATTCGCCAGGGTTATTTTGAATTGCCGGCTGCGCTGCCGCCGACCGGGGGTGCAGGATGATGAGGTTAGCCTGGTCACCATTGATGCTGCTCTCCATTGCCATGCTTTTGCCGGGTTCCATGGTGCTGGCCAAGGATGCTGAAGAAGGTACTTCACCCGCGCCGGTGGTCCCGACGCCGGTTGATCCGGCCGATGCCCTTGACCAATTGGAAGCCGCTTACCAGAAGGAATTTGCCTTTCTGGAGGCGCAACTTCGCGATCTGAGAGATCGGCGCGCCCGTTTCCAGTCCGATTCCAGCCGGGCAGCATCCGAGAAGCAGGCGCAGATCGATCGTACCGAAGCGGATTGGATCAACCTGCAGGGCAGGGCCGAACGTGTTCAGGACCTGTTGCTGGAAGCCGAACGTGAACTGGAGTCCGTGGAAGATGCCAGGACGACGCTTGAAGCGACTTTCCTGCAGGCGGATTCGACGCTTGAACCATACGGCATCGAGGAATTGCAATCTGCTGCTTACCTGAATTCACCGGATGGAGAGCGCATCAGTATCGTGCTGGGCCACGCGCTGGCTTTGCTAAGCGAATCCGGCAAGCAGCGTGAAACCTCCGGTGCTTATTTCCTGCCCGATGGCACCGAGGTCCAGGGACGCATTTTGCGACTGGGCAACATTGCCGCATATGGCTTTTCACCCCAGGGCAGTGGTGCGCTGGCGCCGGCGGGTGATGGCCGCTTGAAAGTGTGGGGCGAAGCGGCGGTTGATACGACCGCCGCACTGGAGGCCGGACAGGTGCCGGGGCTACTGGGCATGTTCCTGTTTGAAAGCGAGACCAAAGCCATTGAAGAAAAAGAAGGAAAAACCATTCTTGGCGTCATTAGCAGTGGCGGCACCATTGCCTGGATTATCGTGGCGTTGGGCCTTTTTGCCGGTGTGTTGATTGTCCTGCGCATTTTCTTCCTGCGTGGCGCCAGCGCATCCACCGAGAAAATCGTGGGGGAAGTCGGCAGCCTGGTAAGAAAAGGCGAAATCAATGGGGCCCTGGAGGCGTGCAAGAAGTTCAAAGGCTCTACCGCCCGAGTGGTGGCCGCAGCCGTTCGCAACCTGGAACGCGATAGAGATCACCTGGAAGACATTATTTCGGAATCGATCCTGCACGAGTCTTCGCATCTGAATCGATTTGGCGCCTTCATTTTGGTCATTGCCGCTGTGGCGCCCTTGCTGGGTTTGCTGGGTACGGTGACTGGCATGATCACGACGTTCGACATCATCACCGAGTTTGGAACCGGTGATCCCAAACTGCTCTCGGGCGGTATCTCCATCGCGTTGGTGACGACTGAAATTGGCCTTGCGGTGGCCATTCCCACGTTGTTGCTGGGCAATGTGCTGTCCGGGTGGGCCGAGTCGATCAAGGATGACATGGAGAAGGGCGCCCTGCGCGTCATCAACCAGTTCAAGGAATTGCGCGGAACCGCTTAAAGACCATGTTGCAGGACGTCTGGAAAGAGCTTTTGGGCTACATCGAGGCGGGCGGCTGGGTCATGCCGCCGTTGATCGCACTCATGGTCGTGCTCTGGTACGCCATTGGCTATCGCTGGTCAGCCCTGCAACGTGGTACCGAGCGGGGAGCACGCAATCTGATTGAGCGCCTTGAGCGAAAGAAAAAGCCTTCCGGGGACGGGGTGCTGGTTCGGGCGGCACGCAAAGGCGTGAAATTGCGCAAAAGTGGTTACCGGGACTTGCGCAGCTTTCTCGATGACGCCTTTGCCGAGGAGGAGCGGGAACTGCGTAAGTTCCATGTGCTGATCACCACCATTGTCATGGTGGCTCCTCTGCTGGGATTGCTGGGAACGGTGATCGGCATGATCGAAACCTTCGACTCGCTCGGCGATATGTCGCTGTTCTCTCAGTCCGGCGGTATCGCTGGCGGTATCTCCCAGGCCCTGTTTACGACACAAATGGGGCTGGCAGTGTCCATCCCGGGTCTCATCGTCAATGGAATACTGACCCGCCGTCAGAAAGACATCGAGTTGGAACTCGCCCAATTGAAGGACATTTTGTGCGCAGAGCAGCGCGTTGCCGCGTAAAGGAAAAGAGTCATGCGTTATCGGGAAAGAAAGGAAGCCATTCAGGACATCAATATTTCGCCGTTGATCGACATGGTATTCATCCTGTTGATCTTTTTTATGGTCTCCACGACCTTTGTGAAAGACATGAAGCTTGATCTCGACCGTCCAGCGGCATCGACGGCGACAACTGCATCTACCAAGGCCATCCGCCTATACATTGACAACGCAGGCGAGATCTTTCTGGACGGCGAGCCGGTGCGCGTGTGGGTGATCCAGAGCCGAATTAGGGATTTGTTGGCGGCAAGCACGGGCAAGTCCGTCCTGGTGGTGACAGACGACGGTGTGCCAGCGGGCAGGCTCGTTGAGGTGGTTGACCAGGCACGCCTGGCCGGCGCGACAGATGTCGGTGTGGCAACGGTCGAGGAAGCCGGTGCAGGCTGACCATGAAGCGTAAACATCGAATCAGGCGCCAACTATCCGGCCTGCTGTTCATGATCACCGGGTCGGTCATGGTGTTGGCCATGGTCGTCCTGATCAATCATTTTGCGGATGGATTGGAACGCAACAAGGGTGCCGCGGGTGACGAGATCGTGTTCGATCGGAAACCGCCGCCCGAGAAGAAAGTGGTCCAGCGACCCAAGCCCAAGCCCCGGCCAAAACGGACACCGAGAACACCGGCACCGCCTCTGGCAGGTTTGACGACTGGCCTTTCAGGCATCGATTTTGGGCTTCCGGCCTACGATATGTCTGATCTGAACGCGCTGGATTCGGATCTGCTTGGCGGCGGCAGCGGATTGGTGATGACCGATGACACGGTCGACAATCCGCCACGTGCCGCGTACCAGGCGCCCATGGCGTATCCGCCTCGAGCCAAGGCCAGGGGTATCAAGGGATACGTGGTCTTATCCCTGCTGGTCGGCGTGACCGGGGAAATCGAACAGATCGAGGTCATCGAGTCCTATCCGGAAGGCGTGTTCGATGAAGCTGCGCTGCAGGGCGTCAACCAGTGGAAATTCGAGCCTGCCACTTACGAGGGCAAGGCGGTTCGGGCCTGGGCCCGGCAGCGCATCCGGTTTGACCTGAGCTAGGCAGGAGAGGGTCTTGAAGCAGGCACTTTACAGTCTTGTTGCGCTCACTCTTCTGGTGACGGCGTCCCCGATGTCGGCTGCAGAGGATGAGGTCAATTACCTGGATCTCGCCGCCTTGATGCTTCGTGACGGCAATCTGGACCGCGCCCTAGTCGCCCTGGACCAGGTCGCCCTGGACGATGAAAAGTTGGACCTGTTGCGCTACCACACGCTGCGTGGCCTGGCTCACCTTCGTCGAGATGAACCCACCCTGGCCGTCGATGCACTGCAACTGGCGGTTGCCACTGGCACGGCCCAATCGACGGTCTATGTATATCTCGCCCAGGCTCTTTTTCAGCTTGAGCGTTACCGCGAAGTGCTGGATGCCTTGAATGCTGGTGGACCAGATCTGACGGCGATCGCGTCCATCTACCACATGCGCGCCCAATGCCACTGGCTGTTGGAGGAGCCCGCCATGGCCCTCGGAGTCCTGGACCAGGCCAGCGAACGCTTTCCCGCTGAAGATGGTTTCCTGCGGCGCAAGGTCTTCTTTCTCATCGAACTGGGCCTATACCGCGAGGCCGTGCAACTGGGACGCGCTTACCTGGAGCGAACGGAAGGTCAAAAAGATGACTTTGTGGCCTTCGGTGCCGCGCTCAGCGCGGTGGGTGAGACGGACGAGGCTATCTTGTTGCTGGAGCAGGCGCGACTGAAGTTTCCTGGAGATACGGATGTCAACAAGGTGTTGGCCAGGGCCTATTTCAACAAGGGCCAGGTCAATACTTCTGCCGATCTGGTCTTCGAAGCATCGATGACCGATCCCCAATTGATCAGCGAAGCCGCTGAGCTGTATCGACGTGCGGGGCGCACCAGTCGGGCGCTGATGCTGAATGGCCAAATCCGTGACCAGTCGATCAAGCTCAAGCAGCGACTGGCGATTCTGCTGGAGCTCCAACGATTTGAGCAGGCTGCCAGCATGGACGAGGACTTGTTGCGAATTGGCTTGCTCGAGGACGAAGACATCCGCTATGCATTGGCTTATGCCGTCTTTAAAACGGGGGACTTCGATGGCGCCGAGTTTCACCTTCAGAAACTTTCCCGCCCAGACCTGTTCCGAAAAGCCGCCGAATTGCGGCGAGCTATAGCGGATTGCAGTGAGGAACCCTGGCAGTGTCTTTGACGAAGCGCGTTCTGCGCTTGATGTTCGCCCGCCCGTTGCTGCTGGCTGCGCTGATCCTTCCCGGAGTCGCCTTCGGGCAGTCTGCGAGCATGACGCTATATGTCTTCAAGCAAGGTTTACCCACTCCGGATATCGAGGTGCTGGTTGATGGCCGGGTCGTCGATGTCACCAACGAAAACGGTGTGGTGGTTTTGAAACTCGTCCCTGGTCTGCAGCAGCTGGAATTGCGCGATCAAGACCTGGTTGTTCTCAGCCAGCCCCTCATTATCACTGAAGACGAAGTGTCCCAATGGATCGTCAACATAACGCGCGGCCTTAGTGCATTGACGGATATTGAATCCTCTGGAGATCAGGCAGGTCTTCTGAGCCCCGCGGCCTCGATGGAGGAGAATGACGGAGACCGGCTGCCGGGCACGCTCGTGGGCCGACTGATCAATGCAGATGACGGCGAACCGGTCGAAGGCGCACGCATTTTTATCAGCGGACAGTCGCGTGATGTCAGAAGTAACGATAAGGGTGAGTTCGAGATCGACTTGCCGCCCGGAAGTTACTCCATTTCGGTGCTTCACTCCGGATTCAATACGGTGACGCGTGACAACGTTGAGGTATTGCCTGAACTGAAAAATACTGTTGACCTCGAATTGATCCCGACCGGAACGGAATTGCCGGAGTTCGTGGTGATTGAGCCCTATATCGCCGGTAGCCTGGCCTCGGTTCTGGAAGAGCGTCGTACGGAGGCCGCTGTGGCCAATATCCTTGGCGCCGAGCAGATTTCCAAGGCGGGTGACAGTGACGCTGCCGGCGCGTTGCGGCGTGTAACGGGACTAACCCTCGTTGATGGCCGTTTTATCTACATTCGAGGGCTGGGCGAGCGCTATTCCAGCACGGTACTCAACGGTGCGAATGTACCCAGCCCGGACGCCACAAGGCGAGTCGTTCCTCTGGATCTGTTTCCCACGGGTATTGTGGACAGCATCGCGGTAAAAAAAGGATACACGGCCAACCTCCCAGGAGAGTTTGGAGGTGGAACCGTTGAGCTTCGCACCAAGTCCGTGCCTGAGGAGCCATTTCTCACATTCGAGGTATCGATGGGGTACCGGGATGGCACCACGTTCAAGGACGGACTCCGCTATGACGGCGGAGGTAGGGACTGGACAGGTTACGATGATGGCACTCGTGATCAATCAGAGGCCCTGTATGACGCAACTGCGGACGGAACTCGCCTGCGGCCGTTCAATCGGTTTACGGGTGAGGGATTCACACGCGAAGAACTGGAGTTGATCGGGGAATCCCTGTCGGTTAATTACGATATCTACGAGGAGGACATAGATCCCAATCTGGGTGCATCCCTGGCCGGCGGCTATGTCTGGAATCTTGGTGACCAATGGCGCATTGGTTTTACCGCAGCCTCTGAATGGGGCGATGAATGGCTGAGCGTGACCCAACAGCGTACTCAATGGATCAATGCCGGAAGCGGTGTACTTGAATCCGAGAATGATCTGACTTACAGAATTACCGGGCGCAGCATCGATTTCAGTGGCTTCTTCACGACGGGTGTCGAATATGGCGAGAACCACGGGTTGTCCTACAACTGGATGATGTTGCGCAACAGTACCGACCGGGCCCAGATCGCGCAGGGGTTCAACAAGGATGCGGAAGGCGGTGATGTCCGGTTTTACGAAATGGAGTGGATAGAACGTGAGATGGAGGCCAACCAGCTGATCGGGCGGCATGTGTTTCCTGCGCTTCTGGGTCTGAAACTGGACTGGCAATACACGGATGCGGTGGCTACATCCGACACGCCGGACAGCCGTTCCTATCGTTATGACCCGGACCGCTCCACACCGACCGAAGATGATTTCATTTTCTCGATCAGGAATGACAGCAACCAGAGGCGATGGGGCGAACTGGAAGACAGCAGCGAAAGCTGGAATGTGGACTTCCAACTGCCGATCGGTTTGTTCGGCAACAGCGATGTGACCCTTATGGCGGGTTTGAATGAAGTGCAGAAAGACCGCGAATCATCTATACGCAGGTTTGCGTTCACCGCCAATGGTTCCATTGCCCGGGACCAGGACCTGAGAAGAAACCTTTCGGTTGAAGATATCATTTTCGATGAAACCATAGACCCCCGGGGTTGGCAGTTAGGTGAGGTCACTCTGGGAACCGACAACTACACTGCCGAGCAGAGTGTTGAAGCCTGGTATTACGGCATCGACTTTAACCTGGGTGACTGGCTCCGATTGGCTGCTGGTGTTCGAAATGAGACCAGCGACCAATCCGTTATCACATTCGATCTGTTTGACCCCGAGCGGAACCCGATTGTCTCAACGCTGGAAACCGATGACGGTTTCCCGTTTGTCAGTGGTACTTTGTACCTGGGTGACCATCAGATCAGGGCTGGTTACAGCGAAACCACCAACCGGCCTGATTTCAAGGAACTATCACCGGCACAATATCGAGATCCCTTGTTGGACAGGATCGTGGTCGGCAATCCGGATCTCGTTCCCGCTTACATTACTCATTATGACCTGCGCTGGGACTATTACTTCACGCCTTCCGAATTTGTCTCTCTCGGTGTCTTTTACAAGGAATTTGACGATCCCATTGAATCGGTGATTCTGGCTTCAGCTGACGCAGAACTGGCTTCCTTCGACAACGCAGAGACGGCGGAGAACTTCGGCATCGAGCTTGAGATGTACAAGAACCTGGACTTCTTTAACAAGTGGTGGGGCTGGGGCGCTTTCTGGGAGCGAATGTATATCAATACCAATTACGCATGGATTGATTCGGAAATTACCCTCCCCGATGACGGCTCGTCCATCCAGACTTCTGACAATCGTCCCTTGCAGGGTCAGTCGCCCTATGTACTCAATTTCCAGTTGGGTTATGACGACGAGGAACGGGATATCAATACAGCGCTGTTATTCAATATTTTTGGTAAGCGTATTGTTGACGTCGGCGTATCAGGCGCGCCAGACATCTATGAACAGCCCCGTCCCTCGCTGGATTTCCTATATGCACAGGGATTCGGGGGATGGAAGGTGAAATTCAAGGCCAAGAATCTGCTGGATCCTGATATCGAGCTTTCCCAGGGCCCCGAGGCCACCCGCTATACTGAAGGCATCGGCAGGGAATATTCCATCGCAGTCGAATACAAGTTCTGACCCGGGCCAGGTGCCCGGCCCGGGTCGCAGACATTAACTTCAGGACGAATCAGTCACTGCTTTCCATTCGATCCAGCTTCTTCTGCAGTTGACCGAGGTGCTCCTCAAGCCGCTCACGGCGCTCCTCGCGCATTTCGGCCAGCCGAATCAGCTGACTTTCAGTCAGTTCACCCTTGACCGAGTGGATGGTGCCGCTGGCCAGCCGAATCAATTCAGCAGTGATCGCGCCTTGCTCTTCAGCCACGTCAACGACAGCCGCCTCGTCGTAATCCTCGGCCATCAGCAACTGGTGTAGCGCAGCGCGGTTGTCGCGCATGGCCTCCGCCAGCGGCTTGACCTCTGCTTTCATGGCCGTGAATGTCTCCCGGATGGCGATTTTTTGGTCGGTGCTCAGATCCAGCTGTTTCAGGGTTCGCTTCATGTGGCTGACCATTTCCATGGCCACGATGCCGTTGTGTCCGTGTCCCCGGTCACCACGCTCATGGCCTCGTTCATGGTCACGCGCGAAAGTGCTGGCTGACGCAGCCAGGACCATCGCCAGTATCAGGACAGAAGTCAGTTTCTTCATGGTTTCACTCCTTGGTTCGAATATTAAATGCACGGTCAGCGCGCTGCCGGCGTTCGGGTCTTGCGATATATAAGACCACTAACGGCTGTCTGGCAACGTCAAGACAAGGTAAAAACAGGTAAATCGGCTGCAGCGGCGAATCGTTTCGATAGAATTGAGGTCATGGGTTGATGGGTGATGACATGCCTGAACACATACTGATCGCGGATGATGACGTCGAGCTTTGTGCGCTGCTGCAGGAGTACCTGGAGCAGGAGGGCTTCACCGTGCATCTTGCCCATGATGGCGAGCTTGCCCTGGACCGCGCCCGTGACACCCAGCTGGATGCACTGGTGCTGGACATCATGATGCCGGCAATGAATGGGATCGATGTGCTCAAGACGCTGCGGCAGGAGTCCTCGCTGCCGGTCGTCATGCTCACCGCGCGGGGTGACGATCTGGACCGGATATTGGGCCTCGAACTTGGCGCTGACGATTACCTGCCCAAGCCCTGCAACCCCCGGGAACTGGTAGCGCGCCTGCGCGCTGTGCTCAGGCGTTCTCAGGGACAGGCGCTCACGGCTGTGGTCCGGGTGGATGATCTCGAGATTGATTCGGGCGCGCGCGAGGCAAAGCGCGAGGGCCAACGCCTGGATTTGACCAGCACGGAATTCAGCGTGTTGCGCTTGCTGCTGCAGCATGCAGGTTCGCCCGTGGACAAACGGGAACTTTACCTGGCGGCACTGGGCCGTGAACCGGTCAGGTATGACCGCAGCATCGATATGCACGTCAGCAACCTCAGGCGTAAGCTCGGGCCGTCAAAAGAGGGTGCCGGCCGCATTGAGACGGTTCGTGGTATCGGCTACCAGTACTGCATCGCGGCAGGGGAAGGCGCTGAATAATGTCACGTCTGTTCTGGAAAATCTTCCTGGCGCTTTGGTTGAGCATCATGGCATTTGCCATTGTCATGGCCTTGATCAATGCCAGCCTGGTGATGCACGAACCCGCCAGCGCCCGCCAGGAAATGCTCGAGCGCACCATTTTCCAGGTGGAGCAGAAACTTCGGCAGGTCCTGGAGCAGGGGGATGAGACGCAGGCGATTCGCTTGTTGAAACCCTTACCCAGGCAAGTGCGCAATCACGTGCTGGTCATTCGCCAGGACGGTGAGAGGAGCAGCATCGAATTGATGGGCCGCGAACGCGCCCTGGAACACTTCAAAAGAAGACAGATACCGTTCAACCGCACGCGCGTCGATAGCACGACGGGAGCGCGCTACGATGTGATCGTAGCCAGCCGCATCCCGCCCCGCGCCTTGTTGGAGCCGGGGTTCAGGGGGGTTCTGTATCGTTTGCTGATGGCGGGTTTCGTCAGCGCGCTGC
>WTJD01000139.1 GCA_011524975.1 Lysobacterales bacterium | reverse complement strand
GAGATGCCCTTGTCGTCTCGCCCAAGACCAAACGAGGCGTAAAAGTCCTGCGCCATCGGGCCAATGTGCCGCTGCCCGGGCGCGTCGATATAGCTCCACTCCGAGATCGGCAGTGCGGCAATGCTCTTCAGGATCGCGCTGGCGCTCACCGGCACAATGTCCTGCTTGGCGTTGCGGTCCGAGTTCTCAGTCAGCACCCCGCCAATCACCATGTCGCCATTGTTGAACGACTTGAACTCCGTACCCGTTTCATCCAGGTTGTTGATGGTGAACGCCGTGTTGGTCACGCTGAAGCGCCAGCGCCGGCTGTTGGTGGTGTCGTTCAGCTCAAACCGCGGCTGATCGACCGAGGTGATGGTGAACTGGCCGACCGGCGTGGCCGTACTGCCAACATGGATCTTGGCGCCCACGCCCACCGTGCCGTCCTCGGTAATCTGCATGGCGTTGTCCTGCGCCAGCAGTGGCAGGCTGAACAGCATCAGCGGTATCGCCAGTAATACGGTCTTGATTTTCATCTTCATCTCCATTCCTCTAACAATCCATTGACCTACTCGCAGGTCAGCGAACATTCCGTGGCCACCAGGTCCACACAGGCCTGGTCCCATTCCAGCGTGCAGCAACTCGAATCCGCCAGGCACACCGCCTCCACGCAGCTGTGACAACTCTCCGGCATCGGCTCAGCGCTGGTCTCGCACAGGCTCTGGCCGCAGACCGCCGTCTCCAGCAGACCGCCCAGCTCAAAGCTGGCCCCGGGCTCCACCACCACGTCCCGGCCGCTGGACAGACGCACCTCCGAGCCGCTGGCGCCGGTAAAGCCCGGCGGCACGATCAGGGTGTCGCAGGCCTCGTAGGCCGCCACCCCGAACTCGGTCACCATCGGCGCGATCTGCGTGTTGCAGAAGGGGCTGTTGATCACGAACGGCCCGGCTGACTCGGCGCTGTAGGACGGCGTGACGCTGTCCACCACCTTGACCGTGTAGTCAAAGCCGATGGCCTGGTCGGACGGAATGCTCCAGTTGTAGCTGGTGTCGCTGGTGCCGGAGACGATCGTCTGGACCAGCACACCGCCGTCATACAGCTCGAGGTTGGCCGTGGCCGCGCAGTCGCTACCCACCTTGCTCCAGTTGATGGCATAGTCCTGGCCCGCCACCCAGCTCTCGCCGCCGTCGGGCTGGGTGATCGCATAGTCGCATGATGGCACAGCACAGGTGATCAGCGCGTCACTGACATTGGCGCCGCTGATCGTGCCGGTGCCATTGGTGACGCTGCAGATCTGCTCGGGGCTGGTCGGTTGGGTCTTGACCGTCACCTCATAATCACTGCCATCGGCCAGGGGCGTGTCAAAAGTGAATACACCGTCCGAACCGATCGCCTCATCGTCACCCCCATTATTTTGCAGCACCAGGCCGGAACCCGAGAGGCCGGAGACCGAGCCGCCGACCGTATACATCGGAACGCGATAACCCAGCGCATATGCGCTGAATCCAGAGCACTCGGAATTGCAGGCTTTGACTCGATAATAAAAGTTAGTCCCAGCAGGCGGATTGTCATTGTAAAAGTTAGCACTGGGCTCAGCAGGGGTGACCTCGGTGCAATCGCTGGTAAGGGGGCCGTTACACCGGTGTAGTTCGTAATACGACGCGCCTGAAACCGCATCCCATGTCACTGCGACCTTGTCCGTCAGATTTTGTGTTGCGGCCACATTGGTGGGTGCCGAGGGCCCACCATAGGGGTCGACGGTCACGCCGACGATCTTGTTGCCTTGAGATGAGTCATCGTGAGATATCACGATGTTTCTCTGCGATGAGGGTTGAGGTGCAAGCCCGTAATCGATTGTGAGCGGTATGATTTCATATCCACCCGCCGGTATCACCAGCGGCAAAGTGGGCTGCGCCCATGTGATCCAGGCGGCTGCCGTCTCGAGCGCGATCGTGTTGACGGTCAGGGGCCCGCGTCCGATATTCCGAATAGCGAAATTCGTGCGGTTAGCGCCCAAGGCCAGGTCAAGATTGATACGGGGGATTGCCGTCTCAATTCCGCCCGGCCGGTTATCATCGACGAGCGTGGCCGTGTTTTGCAGACTCGATAGCGCCTGGTCCACCGTTGCGGACGGGTTCAGTTGCTTAAGCACCGCCCACGCTCCTGCAACGTGAGGCGCGGCCATGGAGGTACCCTGCAACACACCGGTGCCGCTGGGTGGGTAGGCCGATGTGATGGACACTCCTGGCGCCAGCAGGTGCAGTTGCGGGTAAATATTGGAGAACGAGGCGATATTGTCGGCATCCGTTGTCGCCCCTACGCTGATCGCAGATGAGATGCATCCGGGGGCACCAATGCTGTCCACATAACTGTCGTTGCCCGCGGAGATGACCGTCGCAATCCCTACACTTCGCAGGTTATCAATGGCCAGCTTACGCGCTCCATTGGCTGTATCGCAGGATGCCTGGTCGTAATAGCGACCACCACCGAGGCTCATGTTAGCCGCAGCGATATCCATGCCTGCACTCAATATAAGAACCTGCTCGAGGCCTTTGATCTGATCACTCGTATAGGACAGGATGCATGGTGCGGCACCATCACAGACGCCGGAATCAGTGAACTTGGTGAACACATTCACCGCGATGATGTCCGCGCCCGGAGCGACTCCGACCAGGTCGGTACCACCGCCATTATTGCCCGCCACGGTGCCCGCCACATGCGTGCCGTGACCACACCCGTCAACGCTTAGCGGACAATCGTCACCTGAGCCCTCAGCCGTGGACTCGGTCACGGTGTCGTTACCATCGGGGGGACACAGGGACAGGACATCAGAGCCGTTGTCGCTGGAGTAACACGCCTCGGCAACGATCTTGTCGCCGCCGGTGTTGAACCAGGCATGATCCAGGTCCACGCCGCTATCGAGGACCGCAACAGCCCAACCCGAACCATCGAACCCTTCGCTCCAGGCCACAGGTGCACCTATCACGCCGTTACTGCTGTTCATCGCCGGCCGACTGAGCGAATCCTCCTCTAAGGAGCGAACGCTCGGAGCGTTAAGCAGTGCCTGCAGTGCCCTGCGATTAACCGTAAGCCCGAGGTAGGGGATTGTTTTGAAACGCGCGTTCACGCGCACACCAGCGTTGTTGGGCAGTTGAGCGATAACGGCATCCTGTGCCGCCTTGATGGCATCCTGCTGCACTTGTCGGCCCGCACGACCCAGCCCGCCATAAGCCCGATGGGCCACATCGAGACCCACCAACACACGGGCATGGCCTCTTTTTGAAAATTGCGGTTCCAATTTTCGAAGCGTTGATTCCAATTCCGCGCTGGATTGAAGAATTTCCTGAGGGGCTGGCTCGGCCAGGGGTGCCGCCGAGTTGGCGGTCTCACCTGCCGGCGGCTCTACAAACGACATTCCGGAGGGTGAGACGAGAATTTCCGGAGCGTTGGAGACGGTGACAGCATTGGCTGTGGAGTTACCGTTATTGCTTGTGTCAGCGTCAATG
>WTJD01000091.1 GCA_011524975.1 Lysobacterales bacterium | reverse complement strand
GCCCAATGGCTCCGTGCCCATCGATGTGTTTGTGCACGTAATTACCGACGGCAATCAAGGCAACGTCAGCGCCGGCACCATCAACAGCCAGATCAACATCCTGAACGACGCCTACGATGGCGGCGAGACCGGGGGTGCATCCACGCCATTTACCTTCAACCTGGTGTCCACGCAGTATGTGGATAACGCATCCTGGTACACGGCCGGACCGGGCACTGCCGCCGAGGCCAGCATGAAAAGCACGTTGCGCCAGGGCGGATCGCTGGCGCTGAATGTCTACATCAACAGCCCCGGCGGCGGTCTGCTGGGCTGGGCCACTTTCCCCTGGTGGTACGACCCGAATGACCCCAGTGATGACGGTGTCGTCATCCTCAACGGTTCATTGCCCGGCGGTAATGCCGCTCCGTATAACGAGGGTGACACGCTGGTGCACGAGGTGGGGCACTGGCTGGGGCTTTACCACACCTTCCAGGGCGGCTGTAACGGCGGCGACCAGGTGGCGGATACGCCCGCAGAATCCAGCCCCGCCTATGGCTGCCCGGTGGGGCGAAACACCTGCAAGGGCAAGAAGTACCCCGGCGACGATCCTATTTTCAACTTCATGGACTATTCCGACGACTTCTGCATGTTTGAACTGACCTCCGGACAGGCCCTTCGCGCGGATGAGTCCAGTCTCGCCTACCGTGAATAAGCGAGTCCCGATATGAGCGCGTTTAGAGGGGCGTCGCATCGGCGCCCCTCTTTTATGGGGTCAGGCAGCCTGTTTTTCCTGCTGGCAGCGCTCTGCCTCAGCGTTGCGGCGCACGCGCAGCGGCAAGCCTCGCGGGTGATGCCGCCACCGGCGCTTGAATGTGACCGCAACCAATTAACGTCTTACAACGGCGCCCTGGTCCATTACAGCGTGCGGGACGATGCCACGCTGATTGAAATCGCCACCGAGTGGGACACGTTAGAAACCGTTCGCGTGCCGCACAGCGGCGACCTGGGGCCCGCCACCGCCTACACTATTCACGGTCTGCCTTTCACCCAGGATCACTGGAAAAAACTGGGCACAGACCCAGCCGCACGCCTGCCCACCAAGGGTACCCCACTGATCGCGTGGGTGTGCCTGGACGGCGAAACGCCCCCGGTCATTGACTGGAGACCCTGAACCGCAGCAACAAGCTGACCGTTTCGGTTAAAATGCAGGGCTGAATTCCTCCGTATGAGAAAGGAACCCCTCATGAACAAAACCGCATTCTTCACGGCGATCACCTTGGCGTTATCCGTGACCGCGTGTTCCCGCGATGGGGCCGAAACGGCCATGGAACCCGCCTCGGACCCTGAGACGGATACCGTCGCCCAGGCAGAACCCGCCGCAAACCCGTTTCTGACCGAAAGCACGCTGATGTTTCAGTACCCGGCCTTCGACCAGGTGGACAACGCTCATTACCTGCCCGCCTTTGAGCGCGGCATGGAAGAGCAGCTGGGTGAAATTGCCGCCATTACCGCACAGACCGAGGCACCCACGTTCGACAATACGATGATCGCGCTGGAACGTTCCGGCCGCATTCTGGACCGTGTCTCCCGTGTTTTCTTTGCCATGACTTCGGCGCACACCAACGATGAGCTGGAGAGCATTCGCAGTGAAATGGCGCCGAAACTGGCCGCCCACAGGGACCAGATCCTGCTTGATGCCGATCTTTTCGCCCGCGTGCAAGCCATTCATGAGCAGCGCGAAGCCATGGAACTGGATCCAGAGTCCCGCCGGCTGGTCGAGGAGTACTACAAGGACTTCGTTCGGGCCGGCGCCATGCTCTCGGACGAAGACAAAGAGACGCTGAAGGCCATCAACGCTGAGATCGCCAGTCTGCAGACCAAATTCAGCCAGAACGTTCTGGCAGAGGTCAACGATTCCGCCATTGTGGTGGAGGACGTGGCTGAACTGGCCGGGCTCTCCGACGGAGCCATCGCTTCCGCGGCAGAAGCCGCCAAAGAACGTGACATGGAAGGCAAGTACGTGCTGCCGCTGCTCAACACCAGTGGTCAGCCGGCACTGTCCTCACTCGAAAACCGGGCGCTGCGCGAGCGCATTCACACCGCGTCACTGGCGCGTGGCACCCGCGGCAATGATTTCGACAACCGTGAAATCCTGACCCGCATTGTCAAGCTGCGCGCGGAGCGCGCCCAGCTGCTGGGTTATGAAAACCACGCGGCTTACCGGCTGGAGAGCCAGACCGCACGCACCACCGACGCGGTGAATGAGAGACTGGCCACGCTGGCGCCCGCCGCGGTAGCCAACGCCCGCCGCGAAGAAGCCGACCTGCAGGCCATGGTGGCCGCTGAAGGCGGTGATTTCGACCTGGCCTCCTGGGACTGGGATTTCTATACCGAGAAAGTTCGCCAGGCCAAATATAACTTTGACGAGTCGCAGTTGAAGCCCTACTTCGAGATGGACAACGTCCTGGTCAATGGGGTCTTTTTTGCCGCTGAGAAGGTCTATGGCATCACGTTCAAGGAAGTGACGGACCAGTTCCCCGTCTACCAGGAGGACGTGCGCGTATGGCAGGTGTTCGAGGCGGACGGCAGCCCGCTGGCCCTGTTCATCGGCGACTTCTATGCCCGTCCAAGCAAGCGGGGCGGCGCCTGGATGAATGCTTACGTGTCGCAGTCCGGCCTGCTCGGGCAGCAACCGGTGGTCGCAAATCACCAGAACGTGCCCAAACCCCCGGAGGGTGAGCCCACGCTCATGACCTGGGACGAGGTCACGACCATGTTCCATGAATTCGGGCACGCCTTGCACGGCATGTTCTCGAATGTGAACTACCCCTACTTCGCCGGCACCTCGGTACCGCGTGATTTTGTCGAGTTCCCCTCGCAGGTCAACGAAATGTGGGCGGACTGGCCGGATGTGCTGGCCAACTACGCAGTCCACCACGAGACGGGCGAACCCATGCCGCGTGAACTGCTGGACAAGGTGCTGGCTACGGCCAAGTTCAACCAGGGCTTTGCCACCACGGAATACCTGGCGGCTTCGCTGCTGGATCAGGCCTGGCATCAGCTGACGCCGGAGCAGGTACCCGGCGCTGACGGCCTGCTGGATTTCGAGGCCAACGCCCTCGAAACGGCCGGCGTGGCCATGAGCACCGTACCGCCGCGTTACCGCAGCACCTATTTCTCCCACATCATCGGCGGCTATTCAGCCGGCTACTACTCCTACATCTGGAGTGAGGTGCTGGATGCCGATACGGTGGAGTGGTTCAAGGAAAATGGGGGCATGCTGCGCGAGAACGGAGATCATTTCCGCGCTACGCTGCTGTCACGCGGTGGCGCTGAAGACGCCATGGTCCTGTTCGAAAACTTCCGCGGCGCGCCGCCCAACATCGAACCCCTGCTGAAACGGCGAGGCCTCGACCAACCCTCGGCCGACTAGGAATCTGGGGCCCGCCTGCTCAGGCGGGCCCTGACCCCCCTTGGATTTCCTTCTGCTCATATTGGGTATCGCCGGTCTTTTGATCGGCACCGAGCTGGTCATTGGCGGCGCACTGGCGGTGGCCAGGAAGCACCACCTGTCCGAGTTTTTTGTCGGCCTGATCATTCTCTCGATCGGCAGTGATCTGCCCGAAATCGCGGTGGCTGTCGATGCCGGACTGAAAACCCTGACCGGCTCAGACGCATCCGGCGTTGTGGTCGGCAGCGCCATCGGCAGTGTCGTGGCGCAGATCGGTTTCGTGCTCGGAACGGCGGGTCTGCTCACCCACCTGACCCTGCCAAAGCGCTTTATTTTCAAGCATGGGACCGTCTTGCTGGGCGCTACCGCGCTGCTGTACCTGACGGCCATAGATGGCGGAATAACATGGATAGAGGGGTCCATGCTGGTCATCTTTTACATCATATACGTGGTCGTCCTGCTTTCGCGGGAACGGGTACCGCCCGAGGTGGAAGCCGCGGTGCCCGATGAGACCCGCTGGCCATGGTTTCAGATCATCGTCGGCCTGGCGGCGGTCATCGGATGCTCTGAACTGACGGTGGGTTCGGTCGTCAGGCTCGCCTACGAATTCGGCGTCAATGACATTGTCATCTCAGTACTGATTATCGGGCTGGGGACCAGTCTGCCCGAACTGTCGATCTCCCTGGCGGCGATCATGAAGAGAAAGGTATATCTGTCGGTGGGCAACATCATCGGCAGCAATATCTTCGACACGCTGGTGCCCATCAGCCTGGCGGCGATGATCGCGCCTGTGACGGTGTCCGGCAGCATTTTGCGTTTCGACCTGCCTTACGCCTTCATGCTGACAGCGGTGGTGCTGGCACTTTTCTATCGGGGCGGCGGCTTTAGGCGCGCTGAGGCTGGCATCGTCCTGGCCCTGTATGGCGGCTATGTTGTGATCAACCTGCTGCAGCTTTGACAGCAAGCCGGCCTGGCCTACAACCGGGCCTGCAAAAGCATCTCCAGGCGGCCATCGGCCAGTAGCCATCCACGCTCGATTTTCAAATGGCCAAGACAGTCGCTCAACGCCTCATGCGTGTGGGGAAAATAGCCCATCTGCGGATGCCTGGACGGACGGCTGCACAGGGCGTCCGGCCGGACAATCCCGTAGCTCAGATTGCTCAGCGGTGTGTTCACGTTGAGGACGCTGAAACCGTGGCCCCGGGTGCCCGGGTGCAAGTAGGGTTTGAGCGCGGCGCCCAAGGCCCTGAGTGAGTGTGGTTTGAGATAGTTCGGGAAATCCCAGAACAGGCAGATATCGATCAGGGTGCCACGCGGCAACCGGAGCAGCCGGGTAAAGGCCTGGCGCATCTCAGATTCATCAAAATCATCCTGCTGCTCCCGAACGAGACGCTCTTCAAAAAGATCGCAAATGTGCAGCCGCGAGGTGTATTGCGAGAAAAAGCGGACGGTCTCCGGAACGGCGGGGCCTACATCCAGCACCGTTATGCGCCGGTCAGCCTGAATCTGATCGAACAGCGATGGCAGCAGACGGGAGCTCTGGACAGGCGCCGTGGAGGCGGCGCCTTCCGCGCTCAATGGAGTGACGGCCGAGTTCACCCCTCGCTACCCGAACCGATGAGCAAAATGCGTCTCAGCTCTTGGCAGGGTAGCCGGTGTCTTTTGCTGCCGGTTCGGGTTTAGGCGCTGCCGGCGTCTTCGACTTCAGCGGCAGTTCCGCAACAGCGGATTCGCCCGGGTTGATATCGATGCTGCCTTTGAACACCGCGCCGTCTTCCAGCATGACGCGAGGCGCCGTGATGTTGCCGCGAACACGGCCCGATTTGGTAATGACGACGCGCTCTTTGCCGTCGACGTCGCCCTGCAGGGTGCCGTCCACTTTTACGTTCTTCGCCACGATGTCGGCAGCGACCTTGCCGCTTTCACCGATATGAACCTGGCTGCCGCCGAGGTTGATCTTGCCCTCTACCTTGCCTTCGATGACGAGGTTCTCGCTGCCGCTGATGTCGCCATTGACGTGAATGCCGGTTCCGATCAGAGCCGTCTTGCCCATGGCGGCCGCGGTCGCGGTTTTGCTGACGGGATGATCCTGTCCCTGGGCAGTCGGAGCAGCCTTGTTAACGGAGTTATCTTTTCTCTTGTCGAACATGAGTCCATCCAAATGCTTTGTTACCGGGCCGGATATCCTAGCAGGAATTGTGCCAAAAGCACATTTTCGCCACACGCACCCTGATGTAAAATAGCGCACCCACACCGTTGAGGAGTTCCAGATTGAACCCGCTTGCATGCTCACTTCGCGCCATGATGACCCTGACCATGGGGGTGGTGTCGTTGCTTATCCTGGCAGGCTGCCAACAAGATCCCAGCTGGCGCGGGCAGGACGTGACAGGCCTGATGCCTGACCTGGCCTATGAACTGACAGACAGCACCGGCGCGCGTGTGAGAACCGAGGACCTGCTGGGCAAGGTCACACTGATGTACTTTGGGTTCACCAGCTGCCCCGATATTTGCCCCACCACGCTGAGCCAGATCAAGGTCGCCCTGCAGGAATTGGGCCCCGAGGCTGAAAAGGTTCAGGTCTTCCTGGTTTCTGTGGACCCGGATCGGGACACGCCCAAGGCGCTGACCCAATATACCTCGGCGTTTGGTCCCTGGCTGCAGGGTTTCACGGGCAGCAAGGCAGAGCTCAAAGCCATGAACAATGCCTTTAAAGTCGACTTTCTCGCGCAGGAGCCCAACATGCGCGGCGAGTACGATGTGATGCACAGCAACCGGGTGTTTGGCTTCGATGCCGAGGGCCGATGCCGGGTACTGATGCCCAACACGGCCAACACCCCGGCCACCGTCGAAGATCTGCGCACGCTTCTGTCACTGTAAGCACGCCTGCAACCCAACTTATGACCGATTGAACCCTTCCGCTTTTTGGCATATGGTTCGGACTGCCCGGTTTCACGGGCGGATGAGGAGAATCATAAAATGGCGTGCAAGGTAACCATTACGCTGCTGACTGAAAGTCAGCAGGGCAATATCGGGGATGACTGGAAATACAACCTGGAGGCCAAGGTATTCAACGAAGGCCTCAAGGGCACAGGCAACATCAAGGTCAAGAAACACAATTTGTCATCGGGCGATACCCAGGAGCCGCCAGGACCACCGGCCCCGATCGAACTGCCGGCCGGCAACGGCGGCGCCGAGCTGATGATCAGGCTGACGCTGTTCGCAACGGAAGTTGATTTCCTCAAAAGCGACAGCGGCGAGACGCAGATCAATTTCCACATGCCCTCACCTTCGGACGGCTCAGCGCCCATCGTGCGCGAGACAGAGGTCTCGGTGGGCGTGCGCGAGTCTCCGGGACTGATGGATGAAACCGCCGTGCTCACACTCAAGCTGAGGCTGGAAGCCAGCTCCGACTAGGCGAATTTTTCTTTAACACCCACCGGGGCCCTGCGGCCCCGGTTTTTTTTGCCTGGAACAACGGCCTGGGCCGATGCCCCCGAGATACTTCAGGGTTCGACTACGCGGTCGGCCCCAAAGCCGGGCCCAAACACCAGCGCGTTCAAAAGCAATCGATTCGTGCCCAGCGCGGCGCCCCTGAAGACCGGCTCCGCCGCGAACAGGATCACCTGACCGTGGCCGACGGATTCTCGCGTCAGGTAGGCCGAATTGGCGATACGCTGCGCCGCCTCTGGCCACAGCAGACCACTCATACGCATACGCACGTCTTTGCCTGCGGGGATGGTCGCCCAGCCCAGCTTGCGCGACTCCTCGAACGACGCCGAGTCCTCAAGCACCCCGATCCTGATAACGGCCTGGGACCGGTCATCGGACATCAGCACAGGATTGTTGCCATAAAGCACGGGCATCACCTTCGTGGCGCCGAAGGTCAGCCAGTGCCGCTCATCTGCGCGCGCGGACAGCATGGCCCCCTGGGGCATGAAGATCGACTGCCAGGCATCCAGCTTCGCCAGGGCCTCCGCGCCGGGACCATTGCTCTTCTCAGGAAACGGATAGGCCACATCCGCAGGGACAGTGTTCATCCGCACAGCCGCGGGATCGCTCAGGTTTTCCTGCCTGGCCATCCACTCTCGCTGCAATGACACGTCATATTTGAGCGAATCTTCGAGCGCGTCCCGGATGTTTCGCACAGAACTGAATCCGCTGTCCTTGCCCACCAGTGGGTTAACCGCGCCATTGATCGCGATCAGCGTCCCCCCGGCCTCGACCCATGATTTGAGCCCCTGGCGCTCGGCCTCAGAGAGCTCGAACCCAGACCAGCTGCCCGGAATCACGAGCACGTTGTAGCGGCGCAGGTCGCTGAAACCGAAGGCAGCGGTATCCAGGTGCGAATGGCGGATTCCCAGGTGCGTGTCGATGCTGTGCCAGATGCTGCCGAAGCTGTAAGGATTGATCCCGGTGCGGCTCATCACGGCGATCTGTGGGCGCACCAGCAACTGAAAATGCTCACCACCCAGATCCGGCAGGTCGCCCGCGCCCAGACCAAAGCCGATGCCCCGCGCGCTCACATTCATTTCCCGCGCGGCGGTGGCCACCCGGTCTGCCAGGGCGGCCAGGCCGGACGGGTTGTCTGAGACGACCACCACGACCGAACCCCGGCTGAACCGATTTCCATCCAGTTCGAAAGATTTGTCCGCCGCTCGCACGCGCACACCCTGCTCCATCAACCTCGCGGCGAAGCCCACGGAGGCGTCATCCGCCCCGTCCACCACCCAGGCGATCGGTGCTTCCGGACCCGCCATTGGCTCAGGCGCGGGCAGCGCTCGGTAAGGGCTGAGGCCACTGTCGAGATGATCCGGCACCCGCCACGTCTCCAGGCCGTACATCATCTGCAGGCTCCAGGCCGTGGTGTCGTACATGATGCTGCCCCCATCGCGCAGGCGCTCGCGCCGCTCGCGGGCCAGCGTTTCATCGCTGATGAAGGCGTCAAATTCCAGGATGGCCGCGATCAGCCGCCCTTCCGCCTGTCGGTTGGGAATGACCAGCGCACCTGCGGGGATGGTTCGCGATGAACGGGTCTGCCCCGTCCAGTCCATTACGTTGCGGACAGACAGTTCGCGATCTGCGGTGTAGATTTCGATGTTCTGTGCCTGCAGCTTGCTGATGAGCGCCTGCATGCGCGCGCGATTTTCGCTCGGTAAAATCACGTAGCTGATGTCGGCATACGGGCTCTGCGCGGACTGCATGAGGCGGCGGTCGCTGACAAAATCCCGGTACATGTCTTCGGAATACTCCGCCAGGCTCGTGAGGTTGCTCATGGTCGCCATCAGCTGGTGATGAACAGATTCGCGATAGGTCCTGACCGAGCCATTGGGCAGGCGAATGCCATCTTCGTCCGTGCTGGCCTGCTCGTACAGGACAAACACACTGCCCCGGAACATGGCATAGCTGGAATAGCCGGGATAGAGGTTATCGTTCCACTCACCGTGGTAATACAGCCGGTTCTCGGCATCGAAGTTACGCGCCAGGTCCTCGGCAAGCCGGGTTGACCACTTGTTGGCATAAGGCGGCAGATTACGATTGATGGGTTCGCGCGCCGGCGACATCAGGAAGGTGTCCTGTGAACCCATCTCGTGGCCGTCGATGATGATCTGCGGATACCACTGATTGATGGCTTGCACACGACCGCGCGTCTCCGGGTGAACCAGGAAATAGAAATCGCGGTTCAGGTCGAAGAAATAATGATTGGTCCGGCCGTAGGGCCAGAATCCTCTGTGCAGCAGTGACTGGCTGTCTACGTTGGGGGCAGTTCCCCGATGCTGTTCCAGTGAACGAATGAACCGCGCCCTCCCGTCCGGGTTCTGCGATGGGTCGATGATGGTGATCATTTCATCCCGCAGGGCCGCAATGCTTTCCTCTTCCGAGGCGACCAGGTGATATATGGCGGCCAGGGCGGCATCGGAACCCGAGGATTCGTTGCCGTGAATTGAATAGGCCATCCAGGCCGTGGCGGGCAGGCGTTCTATGATGTCTTCAGCGGCGTTGTCTGACAGGCCCGAAGGGTTGGCCAACCTTGCAATATCCGCCTTGATCTCATCGATCCTCGCCAGGTTCTCCGGGCTGGAAATCATCAGGTAATACAAAGGGCGGTTTTCATGGGAACGGGCATACTCCACCAGCACAGCGCGATCACTGGCCGCGGACCAGGCCTGGACGGCCTCGACAATCTGCTCAGGAGTGGCCGTCTGCTGACCCACCGGAAACCCAAGAATGGATTCGGGTGTAGGCACAGCCGGGTCGTATTCCCCATCCAGCAAGGCGCCGGGGTATTCGAGTTCGGGCATGGGCGTGGGCGGCAACGGCATGTCACCCGCCCATGCAGCCCGGGGGCCCGCAACAAGCAAAAGCGCCACCAACAGGTTCAGCATGATTCGCATTTTGATTTCCTTTCGATGTATTCGTTTTACAGCACCCGCTGATGCGGGCGAATGGGTTTTATCGCTTTACGCGCGTCAACCACCCTGGGGTGGGGTTGCCTTCTGCCGGCGCTCCAGGCGGTCACCTATCTGGTGCAGTCGCTGAAAGAAGAGATTGAACAGCAGCACACCCAACAACGCGGCGAACAGGCCCCACACCTGCAATCGAGCCCATTCGTTGTACATCGTCCAGATGAATTGCGCAACGCAGAGGATCGAAACCACCACCAGCGTGGACTCGCGACCGATTCGATGCACGATGAACGCCCCCAGCGGCGCCCCCAGGGCCACAATGGGCGCGGCAACCAGCCAGTTCTCAAAAACGCCGGGCTGGATATCACCGAGCAGCAGTTTGGTGGCCAACCCCACCACAGAGGTAAACGCCATGACGATGACCGAGGTGGGAATGGCAATTTTGAGGTCGGCGTGACACACCAGCACAAGCACCACGTACAGCACCATGTCGATGCCAACGCCGGTGATGCTGGCCACCGTCAGGCCGCACAAAAACCCCACGCTGAGACCGGCGATGGTGTCGAATCGCAGCTGCGTGGGGATAATGCCCTCATGATGGGTGATCTCCTTAATACGGTAGAAATGCAGCACGCCAAAACTCGCCCAGATCACCGCGAACAAGACCTTGATCACCAGGCCGGGCACCACCGGCGCGATCAACACAATGCCCAGAGGCGTACCCACCAGCGATCCCAGCATGGCCGCGCGCAGCATTGGCCATTCCAGGGGTTGCCGCCGGCACAGGATGAATATCGTGGCGCTGGTCATGCCAATGGACTGGATGGCAAAGCTGAAATCCCTGCCCAGCGCCGCGGGCTCGTTGAATAACAGGACCAGGATCGGAAATCCAACCGTGCCGCCGCCCATGGGCGTGGAGCCGGCGACATACGAACCCATGGCCATGGCTACCGCGATGCCCCAGTGCTCCTTGAGGTCCTGCCAGTGCTGTCCGCCCATGACCAGGGCCAGCCAGACAGCGTAAAAGATGCCCAGCCAGAGCAGAAACGGCCATAGTCTTTTGACCCGCTGAATCACGTCAGCGGCGGCTCATTGATTGGAAAAATCGCAGCTTGCTCATCAGCTTTGCCCGAACCCGCCGGCCATCACGGCCGCCCATGTTAAGGGCGTCCGGCGTTCAACGCCACTCGGATCAACCCACGCAGGCGCATTTTCGATTATTCTGCGCTCTGCATGACCGGGTAACCCTTGAGAACAGAGCATGACCCAGCACACGCCCGTCAATACCAACGACATCCTCACCGAGGTCCGCTACGAAATTCGGGGCGAACTGGCCCATCGGGCCGGGGAACTCGAGCGCATGGGCTATGAAATCATCCAGCTCAATATCGGCAACCCCGGTTTGTTCGGCTACCGAACGCCAGAAACCATGCGCCTGGCCATGATCGAGAATCTCGCGGCCAGCGAGGCCTATTGCCATCAGAAGGGCATCTTTCCCGCACGTGAGGCCGTCGTGATGCAGCAGCAGGATCGCGGCGTCATGGATGTGACCGCGGATGATGTTTTCATTGGCAACGGCGTCAGCGAGCTGATCGACCTCGCGTTGAGAGCCATGCTGCGCCAGGGTGACGAAGTGCTGGTGCCAAGCCCGGATTATCCGCTGTGGAGCGCGGCAGTCTCTCTCAATCGCGGCAATCCGGTTTTCTACGACTGCCGGCCGGAAAACGGCTTTCAGCCAGACCCGGATGAGATCGAAAGCCGGGTGACGCCCCGGACCCGGGCCATTGTTCTGATCAATCCGAACAACCCCACCGGCGCCGTCTACGACAAAGAGACTTTGGCATCGATCGCACGCATGGCCGAAAAACATGGCCTGGTGATATTCAGCGACGAGATCTATGACGCCATGCTGTACGAGGACGCCGTGCACATCCCCATGGCGACCCTGGTGCATGACACGCTGTGCGTCACCTTCAGCGGTCTATCAAAGATATATCGTTCCTGCGGCTACCGGGTTGGCTGGGCCGTATTCAGCGGTGAGCGTGACCATGCGCAGGATTATCTGCACGCCATGGAACTGCTGGCCTCGTTGCGGCTGTGCGCCAATGTTCCGGGCCAATGGGCGGTGCAGACCGCCCTGGGCGGTTATCAGAGCATCGGCGACCTCGTGGCGCCAGGCGGCCGCCTGTATGAATCACGCCAGGCGGTCATCGATGCCGTGGAACGCAGCGAGTACCTGGAAATGACCCGTCCCATGGGCGCCATGTACGCGTTCCCGGGCATGAGGGAACCGGTTCGCGCCGCATTCGACGACCAGGCATTCGCGCTGGAGCTGCTGGAGAAAAAACACGTGCTGGTCGCCCCGGGAAGCAGCTTCAATGTGCCCTATCGTCACCACTTCCGCATGACCACGCTGCCGCTGCCGGATGTCATCCAGGATGTATTCGGGCGAATCGAGCAGGTCTTGGATTCGATGGATCTGGGGTAAACCGGATCCCCGTCTCTCCAGACCGATTGTCCCGCTGGATGTAAGAAACGTTGGCCACATCATGCACACTTGATATATTATTGTTTACTAATATATAGAATC
>WTJD01000009.1:1810-12471 GCA_011524975.1 Lysobacterales bacterium | reverse complement strand
GACAGCGCCATTGTCGCGGAAGACCTGGGCGTGATCACCCCCGAGGTGGATGCTTTGCGGCATCACTACCGCATTCCGGGCATGGTTGTGCTGCAGTTTGACGTTGCCGACCCTGATTTTGACCTGCAAGCCATCGATGACAACAGCGTGTGTTACACCGGCACGCACGACAACGACACCACGCTGGGCTGGTTTGAAGGCGGCAGCGCTGACACGCGTTCCGCTGAAGAAGTCGAGGCTGCCCGGGAAGCCGCGCTCAGGCTCACCGGCGCCACGCCAGAGAGGGTGCATGAGGGCATGATCGCACTTGCGTTCAGCAGCCCATCTCGCCTGGCCATCGCGCCGATGCAGGACTATCTGGGACTGGGTTCGGAGGCGCGGCTGAACATCCCCGGAACGACCAGCAACAACTGGCGATGGCGGGCGTTGGAGGCCCAGTTCAGTGGTGAACTGCTCGCCCGCGTCAGGACCATGGTTCAGGCGGCGTCGCGCGGGTAAACTATCCGCTATTTGAGCCGCCCAGGAGCGCTCCGAACATGATGAATCAGTATACGGCGGATCATGGCCGCTATGTCAGCCGCCTGACCCGCAACACGCTCGCCCTCATACTGGCGGGTGGTCAGGGCTCCAGGCTCTATGAATTAACCCGATGGCGCGCGAAGCCGGCGGTTTACTTCGGCGGCAAGCTGCGCATCATCGATTTTCCGCTGTCCAATTGCATCAACTCCGGCGTGCGTCGCATCGGGGTGCTCACGCAGTACAAAGCGCATTCCCTGATTTCTCACCTGGTGCGCGGCTGGACCAAGTTTGAAGCAGAACAAAGGGAGTTCGTCGAAATTCTTCCGGCCTCACAACGGGTGGGCGGCGAGTGGTACCAGGGTACGGCCGATGCGGTCTACCAGAATCTGGATATCATTCGCACCCACGCGCCCGAACAGGTTCTGATCCTTGCCGGCGACCACGTCTACAAAATGGACTACGGCCCGCTGCTGGCCTTCCATGCCGAGAAGCAGGCGGATATGACGGTGTGCTGCATCCCCGTTCCGATCGAGGAGGCTGCCGGCCAGCTGGGTGTGATGACCGTCGATGAAGACGGCCGAATTCTCGCCTTCGATGAGAAGCCGGAGAACCCCACGCCGATTCCGGGCAACCCGGAGCTGTGCATGGCCTCCATGGGCAACTACGTATTCAACACGCATTTTCTTTACGAGCAGGTCATCAAGGATGCCGATACCCCGGGCTCGAACCGTGATTTCGGTAAAAATGTGATTCCGTCAGTGATCGGACAGTATCGCGCCTACGCCTTCCCGTTTCAGGGTTATATCGGGGACGAGCGGCCGTACTGGCGTGATGTCGGAACGCTGGACGCTTTCTGGGAAGCCAACCAGGAACTGGTGACCGTCGATCCCGACCTCGACCTGTACGATCGAAATTGGCCGATCTATACCTCGCAGGTGCAGTTACCGGGGGCCAAGTTCGTGTTCGATGAGCCCGGACTCAGAGGTGAGGCCCTCAATTCCATCGTTTCAGCGGGTTGCGTGGTCTCTGGCGGGTCGGTCAGGCAGTCGTTGCTGTTTTCCAACTGCAGGGTTAACTCGCACGCTGAGGTGAGCAATTCGGTCGTGCTGCCCAGCTGCGACATTGGGCGGGGCGCGCAGCTCAACAACGTCATACTTGACCGCGGAGCGCAGATTCCTGAAGGCATGCGCATCGGTTTTGATGCTGATGAAGATCGAGGCCGGGGTTTCCGTGTCACGGAAAAGGGCCGTGTGCTGGTCACGCCCGACATGTTGGGGCAGTCGCTGCATTTCACGCGCTGATCGCCCGTGGATTGACCGTCTGTTGGGGGGAGGGGACTCATGCTGATCTGGATGGCGGCCGCTGAAAACGACACCCTGCCGGGTGGAAAGGTGGGTGGTGTCGGGGACGTCATGCGCGACTTGCCGGCCGCGCTGGCGCGTGAGGGACACGAGGTCTGCGTTTTCACGCCCGCCTATGGGCGGTTCCACCAACTGCCCGGAAGCTGCAAGGTGGCATCGATTCCCCTCGAGTTTGGCGGCCGTCGACGAATGGCCGCGATGTACCGGGTCACCACGGACCAGGCTGGGGTGACCACCTACGTGATTGAGCACGGGCTAATCACGGCCGGGCAACCCGGCAAAATCTACTTCGATGACGGTCCGGAAGAGCCGTTCGCCTCCGACAGCACCCGGTTCGCTTTTTTCAGCGCGGCCATCGCGGCCTGGCTGGAGCAGGCGGAACAGGCGCCGGATGTCCTTCACGCCCATGACTGGCACCTGGGGCCGCTATTTCTGTTGCGGCGGTTCGGCAAAGGCCTGGCGAAGCTGCGCAAAACACGTTGCGTGTTCTCCATTCACAATCTGGCCTACCAGGGTATCCGGCCATTAAAGGGACATCACTCGTCTTTGCACGCATGGTTTCCTGATCTGAAATACACGAAAAAGAAGGTGGTGGATCCGCGATATCGGGATTGCATCAACCTGATGGCGATTCCCATCAGGTTGGCGGATGGCATCAATACGGTATCGCCGGGTTATGCGCGGGAGATACTGCGCCCGAGTAATCCGGTCAGGGGATTCATTGGTGGCGAGGGTCTCGAAGACGACCTGAGCCAGGCGAAGGCGGAGGGGCGGCTCAGTGGTATTCTCAACGGCTGTGTTTATCCGGGTCCTGGAGGCCGCAGGCCGGGCTGGAAAAGCCTGTTGCAGGCCGTTGCTGAAGTACCGGGCCTCTTGCCGGGCGGCACCCACCAGCGAATGCAGAAGCTGTCGAGGCGAAGGCCGCGGTCCGTGTTGGTGAGCATCGGACGCATCACTGGTCAGAAAACGACGCTGTTTCTCCAGCCCGTGGACAAGCAGCAGACCGCCCTGGAGGCGATTCTGCAACACCTGGGCAATGATGGGCTGTTCATCATGCTGGGCAGCGGTGATCGGGACATGGAGCGGCAGCTGGGTGATGTCGCCGAACAATTTGAGAATTTCCTGTTCCTGCGAGGCTACGCGGAGTCGCTGTCCCATCTTCTTTACCGGGCAGGGGACCTGTTCCTGATGCCCAGCAGTTTTGAGCCTTGCGGGATCAGCCAGATGCTGGCCATGCGTGATGGCCAGCCCTGCGTGGTGCACGCGGTTGGCGGCTTGCGGGACACGATCAGGGATGGGGTGACCGGATTCCAGTTTCGTGGCAGAAGCCAGCGGGCGCAGGCGCGCCAATTCGTTGATACGGTTGCAAGTGCCCTGGCTGTGAAACAAGATGACCCTCCGCGCTGGCGGAAGATATGTGAACGGGCCGCGGAGCAGCGGTTTACCTGGGAAGCAGCGGCCCGTCAGTACGGACAGAAACTCTATGCCAACAGCTGAAACAAACGCTCAGACTGCCCTCGACGCACTCGCATCAGGCCAGCATGGTGATCCTTTCGCGATGCTGGGTATCCATGTGCTCGACGGCGTGCGTTCGGTCAGGACGCTGCAGCCGCAAGCCGAAGCGGCCTGGCTGCTGGATCGTAAAGGCAACGAGCTGGCGCCGATGGAAAAGGTCCACCCAGGTGGCGTTTTCGTGGCCCCGTTGTCAGGCAGGTACCGTCATTACCGGCTGCGTATTCAGGAACCCGGAGGCCGCCGATACGACATCGAAGACGCCTATCGCTTTCCTTCCACCTTGGGTGACCTCGACCTCTACCTGCTGACTGAGGGTTCGCACCAGGAGATTTACCGCACGCTGGGCGCGCAAGCCCAAACCCAGCTCGGCGTGAAGGGTACCCGTTTCGCAGTCTGGGCGCCCAACGCGCTCCGGGTCAGCGTGATCGGCGATTTCAATGGCTGGGATGGCCGGCGTCACGTGATGCGGCTGCATCCGGGTAGCGGCATTTGGGAGATTTTTATTCCCCGGGTTTCCGGTGGCGACAAGTACAAATTTGAACTTCTGGGCACCGATGGCCGTTTGCTGCCGCTGAAGACGGATCCCATGGCGCATTATTTCGAGCCGCCCCCGGGCAATGCATCCATTGTTTACCGCAGTGCTTACCGATGGAAGGATAAAGACTGGATGAGGCAACGCCGGTCCGATACCGGTATGGACCGCCCCGTCAGCGTATATGAAGTGCACCTTGGCTCGTGGCGGCGTAAGCCGGAAGAGGACAACCGGGCCTTGAGTTACCGCGAACTCGCGGACGAACTGGTCGGCTACGTCAGCGATATGGGATTCACCCACATCGAACTGCTTCCACCCACGGAGCATCCCTTCGATGGTTCCTGGGGGTATCAGCCCATTGGCATGTACGCGCCGACCCACCGGTTCGGTGAGCCGGATGATTTCCGCTACCTGGTGGATGCCTGCCACCAGGCGGGCATCGGCGTGATCATGGACTGGGTGCCGGCGCATTTTCCACGCGATGAGCATGGCCTTGGGCAGTTTGATGGCACGGCGCTGTATGAGCATGAGGATCCACGCAAAGGCGCTCATGCGGACTGGGGAACGCTGATTTTCAACTACGGCCGCCGCGAGGTCATCAATTACCTGATCGGCAGCGCGCTTTACTGGGTGGAGGAGTTCCACATCGACGCGCTGCGGGTGGATGCGGTGGCATCGATGCTGTACCTGGACTACTCACGCAAGGAGGGCGAGTGGGTGCCCAATGAGCACGGCGGTAACGAGAACCTGGAGGCCGTCGAATTCCTGCGTCATCTCAATATCGTTCTGCATGGGCGCGGCGCCACCACCTATGCCGAGGAGTCCACCGCCTGGCCCGCGGTGTCCCGACCGACTGAGGCCGGAGGGCTCGGATTTACCTTCAAATGGAACATGGGCTGGATGCACGACACCCTGAACTACATCGGCGAGGAGCCGGTTCACCGCAAATATCATCATGACAAGATGACCTTCGGCCTGGTTTATGCCTTCAACGAGAATTTTGTCTTGCCCCTTTCGCACGATGAAGTCGTACACGGCAAAGGATCGTTACTGGGCAGGATGCCGGGCGATGACTGGCAGCGGTTTGCCAACCTGAGAGCCTACCTGGGCTTCATGTTCGGACACCCCGGCAAAAAGCTGCTGTTCATGGGCGCGGAGTTGGCGCAGTCGCGTGAGTGGAATCACGACGCTTCGCTGGACTGGCATCTGCTGGAACATGAAAGCCACAGGGGTGTCCAGAATCTCATCAAGGCAATGAACCGGGCCTATGCGTCCTTGCCTCCGCTGTATGAGGTCGACTTCGAACCTGCTGGATTCGAATGGATCGACTGGGGAGACCGGGACAACAGCGTGCTCTCCTGGATACGGCGTGACCGAAAAGGGCGGCCCGTGATCTGCGTCAGCAACTTCACCCCGGTCGTGCGGGAGGGCTATCGCCTGGGGTGCCCCGAGCCGGGTCAATACCTCGAAGCGCTCAATACCGATCGCACGGAGTTCGGTGGCAGCGGCGTGGGTAATCCGGAGCCTGTGGAAGCAGAGGATCAACCCATGCATGATCGGCCTTACAGCCTGTGCCTCACGCTGCCGCCCCTGGCGACCGTGTTCCTGACACCCGAATAACCCTGGAATCCAACCTTATGACGGCTAAAAAAACCCCGGACAAGACCGGCGCGGCAACGGCGTACGTGGAGATGCTGCAGGCGCAGCCCCTGGAGATGACGGCAGACGCCCTGTTTGCCGATCTGAACCACTACTTCTCACGAAGCCTGGGACGGCGCACGGTACGTCGGCGCTCGCCATTTCTGTACGAAGCGCTGGTGTATGCCACTCGTGACCGGCTGATGGAGCGCTGGAACCGGACCAATATCGAAGTCGAGACCACCGGAGGCCGCCGGGCCTACTACCTTTCCATGGAGTACCTCATGGGGCGCCTCTTGCGCAACGCGCTGCTCAGCCTGGACCTGGGCCAGGAGGCCGCCCAGGCCCTGGACCGCATCGGCATGGACCTGGAGAACCTGGTGGACACCGAGCACGACACCGGCCTTGGCAATGGCGGCCTCGGCCGGCTGGCCGCCTGTTTCCTCGATTCATGCGCCACGCTGGGGCTGCCGGTCATGGGTTATGGGCTGCGCTACCACTACGGAATGTTTCGACAACGTATTGAGAACGGCCACCAGGTCGAAGAGCCGGATGCCTGGTTGCGCGATGGGTTCCCCTGGGAGATCCGGCGTCCGGACCTGGCCCGGGTGATTCGTTTTGGCGGCCACACCACGCATGAAAAGAACCCCGATGGGGTCACTCGCCACGGCCTGGCAGACACCCATGATGTGCTTGCTGTGCCGTATGACATCCCCATTCCCGGCTACCACAACGATGTGGTCAATACGCTGCGCCTGTGGTCGGCCGCGGCCACCGATGAATTCGACCTGGAGGAATTCAATGCCGGTGGTTATGCGGAATCCGTGGCGGCCAAGAATGAGGCCGAAAACATCACCATGGTCTTGTATCCCAACGATGCCACGGAAAGCGGCCGGGAGCTTCGCCTGCGTCAGCAGTATTTCCTGGCCTCGGCCAGCCTGCAGGATGTGCTGGCCAACTGGGATGAAAGCCACGATGGCGATTTCAGCGGTTTTGCCGAGGGCAACTGTTTCCAGCTGAACGACACGCACCCTGCGATCTCGGTACCCGAACTGATGCGCCTGCTGATGGATGAGTACGGCCTCGAGTGGGACGAAGCCTGGGAGATCACCACCGGTTGCATGGCATACACGAACCACACCTTGTTGCCCGAGGCGCTCGAAGTCTGGCCGGAGTCGCTGATCGGCCGACTGCTGCCGCGCATCATGGAAATCATTCACGAGATCAATCACCGCTACCTGGAACAGGTGGCTGAGCGCTGGCCGGGCGAATGGGATCGCCTCGATCGCATGTCGCTGATCCAGCAGGGTCATGAGCCGATGGTTCGCATGGCCTACCTGGCGATCGTGGGCAGCTACTCGGTCAACGGCGTGGCTGAGCTTCATTCGCGCCTGCTGAGGGAAGGCTTGCTGCGTGATTTCGCGGAACTCTGGCCGGAGAAATTCAACAACAAGACCAACGGCGTTACCCAGCGTCGCTGGCTCAAGGCATGCAACCCCGGCCTCTCCGGATTGATTGACGAGCGCATTGGCCAGGGCTGGGTTACCGACCTGGAGCAATTGGCCGGCCTGCGCGAGGCGGCGGATGACCCTGAGTTCCGTCAACGCTGGCGCGAGATCAAGCTGGAAAACAAGCGTCACCTGGCCAGGCTGATCGAGCGTAAAACCGGCCTCGAATGCGACCCCAACATGTTGTTCGATGTCCAGGTCAAGCGCATTCACGAGTACAAGCGGCAGCTACTCAACCTGTTGCATGTGATTCACCTGTACGATCGCATCCATCGCGGTGACACCGAGGGTATGCATCCGCGCATGGTGCTGATCGGCGGCAAGGCTGCTCCCGGTTACGTGATGGCCAAGGACATCATCAAATGCATCAACAACGTGGCCGTGCGCATCAACCGTGACCCGAAGAGCAAAGGCCTGTTGCAACTGGTCTTTCTGCCCGATTACAACGTGTCCGCCATGGAGGTGATCTGCCCGGCCGCGGAGCTGTCCGAGCAGGTTTCCACCGCCGGGAAAGAAGCTTCCGGTACCGGCAACATGAAATTCATGATGAATGGCGCGCTGACCATCGGCACCCTGGACGGGGCCAATGTCGAAATCCGTGAGGCCGTCGGGGAGGAAAACTTCTTCCTTTTTGGCTTGACCGTGGAGGAAGTCCAGTCTCTGCGGCCGAACTACAACCCGCAGTCTTACATCGACGAGGATGACGACTTCGGCCGGGTCATGCAGCTGCTCGAGAGCGGCCACTTCAACCCGATGGAGCCCGGGGTCATGGACACGGTCATTCGTGCGATCAGAAATCCGCAGGATCCGTGGATGACGGCCGCAGATTTTCGGAGCTTCCTCGATGCGCAGGCCAAGGCCGAGGACGCCTATGCCGACCAGGAACAATGGACGCGAATGAGCATCCTGAATACGGCGGCGTCCGGGCGCTTTTCCACCGACCGCACCATGGTCGACTACAACCGCGACATATGGCGTCTTGAATCGGTCGATCCATGATTGAGCAGGGCCGGCCCGCGCCGCTGGGCGCCGAGTGGGATGGTGAGGGCACCCACTTTGCGCTGTTCAGCAGTTGCGCGGAGGCGGTCGAGCTGTGCCTGTTTGACCAACGAGGCCGGGAGACCGGGCGTCACCCGTTGCCCGGGCATGAATTGGGCGTGTGGAACGGCTATTTTCCCGGCATCGGCCCGGGGCAGCGCTACGGCTACCGCGTCCATGGTCCCTATGATCCGGCCAGGGGACTGCGCTGCAATCCCAGCAAGTTGCTGATCGATCCCTATGCCCGCCGGTTGTCAGGATCATTCACGTGGGGCCCGGCGGTGTACGACTTCCTGCCGGGTTCACCCACCAGGCGCCCGAGAATGAGCCATCTCGACAGCGCATCGTGCGTACCCAAGTGCGTGGTCACCGGCCCGGTTGAGCCTTTGCCGAGAGGCTCTGCCATCCCGTGGTCTGAGAAGATCATTTACGAGGCCAACGCGCGCGGTTTCACCATGCGTCATCCGGACCTTCCGGCATCAGAGCGGGGCCGCCTGCGGGGTTTGAGCAACGGGCAGATCATCGAGTATCTCAAGGCGTTGGGCATTACCTCGGTCGAACTGCAGCCGCTGCAGGCCAGTATCGATGAGTCATTCCTGGTGGCCAAAGGTCTGCGCAACTTCTGGGGCTACAACACCCTCAATTTTTTCAGCATCGATGACTGCTTTACCGGCGATGACCCGATTGGCGAGATGCGGGAAATGGTGTCGGCCATTCATGACGCCGGCCTCGAGGTCATCCTGGACGTGGTTTACAACCATACCGGTGAGGGTGGCGGTCGTGGGCCGAGCGTCAGTTTCCGGGGCATCGACAACCTGGCTTATTACCGTACCGAGCCGGGCGCGCCCGGCGAGTACGCCAACGTCACCGGCTGTGGCAATTCACTGAACGCCGATCATCCCGTGTTCCAGGACCTGGTCATCGACAGCCTGGCCTATTGGCACCGGCAACTCGGCGTGGACGGGTTCCGGTTCGATCTGGCGGTCACCCTCGGTCGCGGCTCATCGGATTTCAACCAGAAACACCCATTGATGCGCCGCCTGGCGGAAGATCCACGGCTGGAAGGCATCGGTCTCATTGCCGAACCCTGGGACATTGGGCCCGATGGCTATCAGCTCGGGAATTTCCCTGTGCAGTGGTCGGAGTGGAATGACCGCTACCGTGATGGGGTGCGCTCATTCTGGCGCGGTGATTCGGCCAGGACGGGGGAATTAGCCGAGCGCCTGCATGGTTCCGCCGACCTGTTCGACCGCAACGGTCGCGACCCCAGGGCCAGTATCAACTTCGTCGCCGCCCACGACGGGTTCACCCTGGCAGACGTGGTGGCTTACTCCCACCGTCACAACGAGGCCAATGGAGAAGGCAATCGTGACGGCCATGACCATAATTGCAGCAGCAATTACGGGGTCGAAGGGCCGACCGACGACCCGGCCATCAACCACATTCGTCGCCGGCAGCGGCTGAATATGCTCGCCACTTTGCTGGTATCTCAGGGCACGCCTATGCTGCTGGCCGGCGATGAATTCGGCAACTCCCAGGGTGGAAACAACAATGCCTACTGCCAGGATAACGAGACGGGCTGGCTCGACTGGGCCGGGTTGGCGCGGGATCCGGAATTCACCGAGCAGGTGCGTGCGCTGATACGCCTGCGACGGGACACGCCGCTGTTGCGGCACCCGGAATTTATCCATGATGGTATGGAGCCGATGATTGAATGGATGCACGTCGACGGCACACCCATGGAGTCAGGTGAGTGGGAGCACTCTGCCGGTTTCTCGCTGCTGTTGTCCGACAGCAAGACGGGCCAGGCCGTCAATGTCCTGGTGAACGGGGGTCGGTCAAGCCGCTGGTTCGGACTGCCTGAGCCGCCGCACGGATCGGACTGGCAACTGGCCCTTCATACCGCCGAACCCGATCCCGTGGTGCTGGAGAGGCGAAGCTGCGGGGTGCCTGAACTGACGCTGGCGGTGTTGCGCTGCTGAGGATATCTCCTGCGCGCTCTTTCTCGTGTTGGCCCCGGACCGATGGCTGACTGACCAGGCTCGCTGTTCTTTCAGGCTCGCTGTTTTTCGCCTGGGGTGCTACCAGCCTGCCGTGCCGGGGTCGCCCTTGAATGGCCCAACCACCTCGTCGGTGATCCAGCCGCCGTAAAAGGGGCTGCGCTGCGGCCGAACAGCCTCCCCATCGACGAAACATGCTACCCGCGCAGGGTAAAAACACAGCCAGTCTCGGATCGCTTCGAAGGCGCTGAGCGGTGATGGGTAACTCCATGCGGCAGGCTGTCCTTCCGGGTCACCGGCCAGTGCCCAGTAGCGCGCGTAGCCCTTCCATTCGCAAAAGGTCTGGTGCTCGATGGCGGCAAGCTGGTTCATGTCGACCGCGTCGGGCGGCAGGTAAAACGTCGGCGGGCTGGCGGTTTCGCACACGCGCAGGGAATGCGCTGACTCGGCAATGAGTTTGTCGCCAGAGCGAACAACGACCCGCCGGTGATCGGGCCTGGTGTCGGGTGGTCTGGGGTAATCCCAGGCAGACTCCTGGCCCGCCTTCGGC
>WTJD01000009.1:0-1710 GCA_011524975.1 Lysobacterales bacterium | reverse complement strand
CTGGGCCTGCGTCTGGGCCTGTCCCTGGCCCAAAGGCCGGTAGCTGATCGTCGGGGCTTGCCTCGAAGCGGTAGCCCTGCTGCTCAGGCACGATGGTGCCGGCCCGAAGTGGAAACCGGCCGCGGGTCCGGTCCTCGAAGAAAAACGTCAGCGTCTGACGGACCGTGCCGAACGCCAGGTCATCCCAGGGTATTTCCTGCTGCGCGAACAGTCCGACATCCTCGCTCTCGGGCCCCGGCTCGAAATTCAGATCCGACAGACGGGCTCGAAAGATGATGTAAAGCTGATTAACGTGCGGCAGGTTGAACAGGGAATAGGGCGCCAGTATGTCGACCCTGGCCCGGGCCTCTTCCCAGGTCTCTCTGATCGCGCCTTGCTCAACGGTTTCGTCCAACTCCATGAATCCGGCAGGTACGGTCCAGTAGCCCCTTCTGGGCTCAATGGCGCGGCGGCACAGCAGTACGGAATCGCGCCAGATCGGCAGACACCCGGTCACAATCTTGGGGTTCAGGTAGTGGACTTCACCGCAACCGGGGCAGACATGTCTTTGCCGGTCGTCATCGCGTGGCACTCTGCGCACCAGCGGGTCGCCGCACTGACTGCAGAATTTCACGGGCTGGCCTGGTCCGCGGGTGAGCGTTCACCGGGCGGGCAGTGTGCGCCGCAGTACATCGACGCGTACCGGCGACGAGCCCAGTATTCATAAATGCGGCTCACCCAGGGTCGCAGCATTGGCCAGCCAAGCGGCTTGAAGAACAGGCCCCACCGGGTATGAGACCAGGCCCGGATGGTTGCTTCCACGCCGACCAGCCACTGCCCGTTGCCTGTGCGCATGTGCAAGCGGCGCAACATGGCCTGCCGGTCCGGGTCGCCCGGGCCTGGCTCGTGCCCGTGAATGTCCACCAGATGCAGCAGCGAGAGGCCGTACTTTTCCAGCACGCGGATTTCCCGTGTGCAGAGCGGACAACGGCCATCGTAATAAAGCGTATCCATCGTCATAAGTTCTGGTCGCAGTCTGCCAGGTTCAAGGGATGCATGTCGACCGCGCATTCTTTCGCCTGACCCGGTGGGCGTGCGAGGCACGCCATCACATCCGTCCGTTCAGCCCCTGGCGATAATGAGACGGGGTTGTCTGCGGGGGGGTGCATCCCAACCTCTACGTAAACGGTGCTTGTTGCTGGAAACTCGCTCATGAAGATTGGAATTGTTGGAATGGGTTGGGTCGGGTCGAGCGTGGCTATCTCCACGCTGCAGTCCGGCCTGGCCACTGAACTGCTGCTGCACGACCTGCGCCGCGGTATTGCGGAGGGTGAAGCCATGGACCTGGCTCACGGCGCCGCTTTTTATCCCTATGCGGAAGTGCGCGCTGCCCCAATGGAGGAAATGACCGATTGCGATGCCGTGGTGGTGACCGCGGGCCGGGGCGGCGATGCAAGCGAATCGCGTCTTGACCTGCTGAGGGATAACGCGGCCATTATTGCCTCTATCGCAGGCCAGCTGACGAAACTGAAGGGCCTGATGGTGCTGGTCACCAATCCGGTCGATGTCATGGTGCGGGTGGCGGCCGAGGCCTCGGGCCTTCCCCCGGAACGTGTGATGGGCACGGGCACCATGCTGGACACCGCCCGGCTCCGGCAGATTCTCGGCGTGGAACTGGAGGTTGAACCAAGATCCGTCCACGCGCAGGTTGCTGTCTCTTATACACATCTC
>WTJD01000123.1 GCA_011524975.1 Lysobacterales bacterium | reverse complement strand
AAGACGCAGCGCTCAGCTACGGCGGCCCCGGGTGGGTCAGCAAGCGGTAAAGAGCCCGCCGGCAAAAAGGCGGTTGAGGCAAGCTCCACACAGCCCAGGACAGAAGCGCCCAAGACGGGCGAATCCGCGCAGCCCAGGGACGGCGCCCCAACCACCCATGCGTCGCAGGCCACTGAGTCTGCCCGCCCCGCATCCGGCTCCAAGGAGTCAGGCCCCAAGGAGTCAGGCCCCAAGGACGTGGGCTCAAAAGATGCGGCCCCGAAACAATCAGGCCGCAGCAGAGCTTCTGACGATAGCAGCAGCAATAAGCCATCGGCTTCAACGTCCCGGTCATCCGGTTCATCGGGCACGAGGAAGCCGGAAACCTCAACGAGGAGTGAGCAGAAGCAGGATGCGTCCAGCGGCGCGCAAAAAAAGCCTAAAGAGCCGCCCCAAAGGCCGACGGTGCTGCCGGAGAACGTTGAGCCTGCCGGCTCAGCCAAAGGCGTCTACACGCTTAAGCCCAAGACAGACCCCAAAGACTAGGGGTCGCCCAACTCAGTATGAGCCGACGCGGGGAGCCAATGCTCCCCGCGCCCGGCTTGTCAGACAGCTTCGAGCAAACCGTGGCGCATGGCCATGCGCAGCAGGCCCACCTCGCTGCGCGTACCCAGCTTTTCGTAGATCCGATACTTGTATGTTGCCACCGTCTTGGGGCTCAGGCTTAGTAGCCTTGCGATCTCTGGCACCTTGTTGCCCTCAGTCAGCTTTTGCAGAATCTCCAATTCGCGTGCTGAGAGACGCTCGAAGGGCGATTCTGCCCGGCCTGGAAAAATGGAAAGCGCGAGCTGTTTCGCAGCCGCTTCTCCGATGTAGCGCTCACCAGCGGCTACTTTTCTGACCGCGCGAATCAACTCTCCACTGGCGCAATCTTTGGTCAGGTAAGCACTGGCTCCCGCTTCCAGCAGCCGATTTGGGTACGGCGCTTTGGCGTGTATTGCCAGGATGATGATCCCCATCTGAGCCGACATCCGTCTTAATCGGCAGGTGATCTCGAATGCGGACATGCCAGGCAGGTTAAGGTCCAGCAGCACGAGGTCAGGTTTGAACGAGCGGCAGAGTGACAAGGCCTTTTCACCCGTCGCCACCTCCCTGATTTCCGCGATATCGGGCTGACGCTCAAGAATATGACGCAGGCCGGTCCTGACAAGCGCCTGCTCGTCAACAATCAATATATTAATCATGAATTCCCCCTTTGGAATTTGAATGGTGTTTTTGGCTGAAACAGCCTCCCCTTACGTGTACGGCCAATTCTGAATATATACCAGTTAGCAGCAGGAAATCGAGCCAGCCAGAGATCGATAGACCTACTCTGCTAAGTTTCAGAAATTTGCTATATTGCATATTCATATTTGACCTACACGATCACACAGCGGGGGTGGGTGCATGGATGAGCGCCCTGCAGCGGAATGGGACCTGTCTGAGTCCCTGGCGGAAATTCAGGAAACCTATCTGGCTCCGGCCATGTATGCCCAGTGGGCCATTCGCCTCACGGCGATGGCGCACATCGACAGCGGGCACCACGTACTGGATGTTGGTTGCGGAACCGGAATACTGGCCCGAAAAGCGGGTGAAGACGTCGGTTTTACCGGAAAGGTGACCGGCATTGATCATGATCAGGACATGATCGCTGTGGCTGCGCGCAAAGCGCCCAACATAGACTGGCGCATCGGTGTCCCCAGTCAATTGCCTTTCGATGATGAAAGCTTTGACCGCGTCGTGAGCCAGTTTTTCTTGCCCCACACCAAGAACAGGGTTCGCCTGCTCAAGGAAATGATGCGGGTGCTCAAGCCGGGCGGACGGATGGCATTGGCCGTCTGGGCGCCATTGCAACACTCACCCGCATTCAACGCGCTCGCGCAGTTGGTGCAGGATCAGGGCAATGCACGGGCGTTCAAGGTCTTTGCGACACCCTGGGAGCTTGGGCATGAGCACAAAATACGCTCCGTCATCTCCTCTTCCGGGGCACAGATCAGCTCCATTTCTCGCGAGAAGGGCACGGCTCGCTTTCCCAACCCGGAGACCATCCTGGCGCTCTGGCTGGATCGCGCGCCCGTCAGCAAAGAGCTGGATGAAGCGGCTCGCAAACGGATTCGATTGCATGCCCTGGAGCCACTCTCCCAGTTCAGAGTATCCACCGGCGGGCTGGTCTGCCCCATGGATGCAACCGTGGTCACCGTAGACAAGCGCTGAATCGGGGCAAAAAAAAGCCCGCGAGAGCGGGCTTTTCCTGGCATTGATGTTGCGGGTCAGTCGTCGCCGAACCCAAACCCGAGCAAGTGCAGCAGGTTGTTAAACAGCATGAAAATATCCGACAACAAAACGGTAGCGGCGATGATGTAGTTGGTCTCGCCGTTACGGACAATTTGCTGCGTCTGCCAGATGATCCAGCCAGAGGCCAGCAAAATGGCCATTGAAGAGATGGCCAGCGCCAGGGCAGGCACGGTGATGAAATAATTGAGAACAAAAGCGCCAAGAAGGACCAGGGTACCGACACCCAGGAAGGCAATCCAGCCGCTGAAATCCCGCTTTGTCGTCATCGCGTAGGCCGAGAGGCTAAAGAAAATGGCTGCCGTCAGACCGAACGAGGCGGCTACCAGCTCGGCGCCGTTGCCGTACTGATACAACACCCGGTCTATATTGGCGCCAGTCACCACGCCCAGGAATCCGGAAAAGGCAAATCCTATGACAATCCCCCAGGCACTGTTACGCGTGGCGTTGATGGCAAAGGAGAAAGCGAAAATCCCAATCAGGAACGGCCAAAAACCGATATTCCAATGCAGCGACTGCGCAACCCATGCGGTCCCGGCGCCAAAGACAAAAAGCATGGCCAGCAAGGCATAAGTGTTTCGCAAAACCCGGTTAACCACCGCGGTGGTGGGCCGCGCAACAGCGCTTTGATAAACGACTCTATTCATTATTGGAAAACTCCGTAGTTTCAACGTCTCCGTGTTTGACTACACGGCTTTGAGCAAGTTCGGCAGATGATACCCCAGTTCGCGGCTGGAGACAGCCAGATGACCATCGTTTGGTGGCATATTGAGCTCCACCTGGGGCTGGCGAGACGGCGCAAAGTTCTGTAACCTTGCACGCCTGTTGCCCTGGCGCGATACCAGGGAAACACATCCCTATTCAGCCATCAGGAGAGGTGGCAGAGCGGTTGAATGCACTGGTCTTGAGCCGAGGCAGGATGCCGAAGACCGATGGCCAAAGGCCAGGGCGAAGCCCCGAGCACAGGGATGTGCGAGTCAATCGGCGCCTGGAGCGCAAGACCGATGGCCGAAGGCCAGGGCGAAGCCCCGAGCACAGGGATGTGCGAGTCAAAACCAGCAAGCTGGTTTTCCAAGGGGCGCCAATGTAGATTTCACAATTTGGAGAGGTGGCAGAGCGGTTGAATGCACTGGTCTTGAAAACCAGCAAGGGTTAACGCCCTTCGTGGGTTCGAATCCCACCCTCTCCGCCAAATGACAAACCCCGCCTCGCGCGGGG
>WTJD01000004.1 GCA_011524975.1 Lysobacterales bacterium | reverse complement strand
AGGCCCAGCATGGCGGCCAGCAGCACCATTCGCTGCTTGTTGGGCCGGACCGGCCGGTAGACCGGTCGCGCACGCTCGATCACCGTGACATAGGGCTTTTGCGTGCCGGTACCCAGCATGCCCGCGGTCCGCTCACCGGTTTGAATTTTCTCAAACAGCGCCTTGGCCGATTCGGCCGCGTCTTCCAGTTTTTGACGCTCGGCGCGATTGCGGTCGATCACCCGGATCTCGTCCTTGGCGGCATCCACCTGTGCGGTATAGGTTCGCTCGGCCTCCAGCGCCCTGCGATAGTCGGCCAGCACGCTGTCCGCCGCCCGCTCCAGCTCCGCCTGGTATTCCGATTCCGCGTTGGCCAGCGCCGTATTGGCCTCGATCATTCTCGGGTGACGCGGGCCATAGCGCTGAGACAATTCACTGGTCGCGCGGCGCGCGTCCACGGCCGCGCTTTTCAGGTTGCGCACCACCCCGCGGGTTTCAAGCGCGCTGATGGTCTCCAGCGAGCCCTGCCCCGCCCTGGCGTTGGAGATATCACGGTAAAGGCGCTCCAGCCCCTGGCGCTCGGTTTGCGCGCCGGTCTGCCCCTGCACGGCCGATTGCAGGGCCTGGTACTGGATCGCGTCCGCACCCTCGGCCGTCTGCAGCAGGCCCTGGCGCTCGTAAAACTGCTGCAGCGCCCGGTTGGCGTCATCCATCTCCTGCTTGGCCTGGTCCAGCCTGGACGCGTACCAGTTCTGGTCTGTTTCCAGGTTTTCCAGGCTCTTGTCCTTGAGAAAGTCGATGTAGGACTCGGCTATCGCGTTGACGCGAGCCGCAGCGGCAGTGGGGTTGGTGTGTTGGATACTGATCCGGGCCAGCTGGCTGCCCTCCACGGGCGCCACCCTCACGCTCTGCTGCAGGTACTTGATGCGCTGCGCTCGAAGCTCATCCGCTGACAGCACCCTGTCGGGCTGGGAGAGAAACTCCGGCAGCCAGTCACGCCACTGAAAACCCTGCTCATCGGGGGGCGGTGGCTGATCCAGCATGCCGAGGCGCTGCGCCGCCATCTCGGCCACGCCCCAGGAGCGAATCAGTTCGTACTGGGTCTTGTAGAACTCAGCGCTGAAGGCCAGCCGGGAATATCCGTCCGAAAACGCCGCGGCCGAAGTGTCGCGCTGGATCTGCAGCCGCGCGGAGCCCTCGTAAATGGGCACGGCGCGAAGCGCCAGGTACAGCCCGATCAACGCGGCCATCAGCGCGATGCCGATGATCGACCACTTGTGCTTGAGCAATACCGCCAGGTATTTGCGCAGATCCAGCTCGGACTCACCCGAATCGAGCTGTACGACATTGCCGTGTTGCGGATTCTCTATCATGATCAGAAAAAGCTGGCCTCAACGGTAATGGCATCACCCGCATTCACCGGCGCGTCCAGGTCAACCCGCCTGCGGTCCTGCTCGCCTGCCCCCTCGGGCACCAGGAATATCTTGCGGTCCGAGGCGCGTTCGGTGAGCCCGCCGGCCAGCGCAATGGCACGCGAAACGGTCAGGCCCGGCTGATAGGGAAAGCCGCCCGGAGACTTGACCTCGCCACTGATAAAAAACGGCCGGTATTCGGCCATGGTGACGCTGACCTGGGGGTTCACCAGGTAATCGCCCTTGAGCTTGCTCGTGATTTCCTGCTCCACCTCCAGCAGCGTCATGCCCTGCAGACGGATCTGGCCGACAAAAGCGTAGTTGATGCGCCCGTCCTCGCCCAGCTTGAGCTCGCGGGTGAGGTCGTCCTCACCAAACACCTGTACGTTGATGACATCACCGGGCCCCAGGCGATATCCCGTGTTGGCCAGTGCCTGTGCGCCGGCAGCCAGTAACGCGAGTAACAGCAGCGTAGTTACGAGTGAACGGCCGCCGATGCAGTGATGCCCCTTTTTACCCATCCGTTAAGAATAACCGATTACGGAGCCAAGAAAACGTCAGGCACGCGAACGCTCTAGAGCGAGCCTTCCAGTGTGAGCTGCCAGACATTTTGCTCGTAGCCGAAGAAATTCAGGCTGCTCGAGCGATCGTAATAGGTCCAACCCGCGCCAACCTGCAGGTTTTTGTTCACCTGCCAGCGCCCCGAGACGCCCCACCAGGTGACATCGTCCTCCCTCAGGCCAGGCTCGTGGTCTTCCACGGCCACCCCGCCCTGCAAGGTGGTGCTGAACCGCTCGCGCCAGTGGTGCTGCCAGTCGGCCGAATAAGACCGGCGCTGAATGTAGTCGCCGAAACCATCGGTCTCCTGCGCGCTGTTGGCGGTAGAAAGGGTGAGGATGGAGTAGGTCCTGGGCCGCCACTCGATATCCGCGGCCCAATAGTTGTTGTCGTAATCCCCGCGAACCGACGAATCAAAAGATTTCTTCTGCCGCCCAAAGCGCACGCTGCCGGTGGTCTTGGCTGCAAGGTCCCAATCCACGGTGACAAACCAGGCCAGCTGATCGCTGTCCAGGCTGCCGCGCTCTGAGAAAGGATCAGACGCATCATATTCATAGCGGCTGGTGTCCACGCCAAAGCCAAGCAGCGTCTTGGGGGCCACGCGCCAGCCAAAATGCGCGTTGAGATAGTCGCTCTCGTAATCGCGGAACTCGGTGAATTCCGGGTTATTGGTGTAATCCAGGTCGCTCACGCCCGCTTCCAGCGAAAGCTCACCCTTGGCGCCTACCGCGCCGTAGGTCCACGCCCCGCCCAGTGAGCGGCGCTCCCAGGTGTCAACCGGGATGGGCACGAGGCCGCCCGGGCCCTGGCGTGAGCCCTCTCCGCGCCCGTCGTGGCCTTTGACATCGCTGGCGAACGCCTCGATCAGGTGCCGGGCCGTGGGGTTCCAGCTGAAATCGAGCGTGATATTGCGGTCGTCGTAGTCATCCAGCCCGCTGAACTCGAAGACCTTGTAATCGTAGCGGCCAAGATCGTATTCCCAGGTGAGGCTCAGCAGGGTGGTCTCGCCGGGCAGTTCCACCCGGATACCGGGCGAGACGATGTAAAAATAGCTTTCGAGCTCGAGGTTTTCGGTGCGTGAGAGGTTGTCGTTATGGCCCCATGTCAGGCCCAACGAGGCCAGCACTCGAAACGGCCCTGCCTGGATGCCCGTGCCCTCGGACTCGAACTCATACTGACCCAAAGCCAATGTGGGCAAAAAGCCTAAGACCAAGGAAAGCGAGACACAGGCGAGTGGCAGCAGCGCCTTGCTGGCACTGGCTTCATTGCGCGAACCCGGACGGCTTCGCACTGGCTGATGACTCTTCACATCGGACAACGATGTCCCCTCCCCAGTTACTTCGGGACACCTTGATCATAAAGATGCCCCGGAGTGATTACTACCGCACTTTTTTACAGTTTATACCGGCAGATGCAAAACTTTCATGACGCTTGACGCAGGTCATATTGAGCGCTCCTTGCAGGGTGGGTTTGCACCGTACCACCCAGGATGGAAAAGTATAGCTGACTCACATGTCATTTTCACCACCCTTGATGGGCGTTGATGGCCGGAGGCATCAGCGCCGGCCACCGCCGGAGCGTTGAGAAT
>WTJD01000212.1:34331-36370 GCA_011524975.1 Lysobacterales bacterium | reverse complement strand
GCCATCGCAGAACCTGCAAATGCCGTAGCCAAAGCAGCAGCGCAAATCAATAAACGTTTCATTGGTTAACTCCTGTTAGATGTCGAATTTTGCTGAAGGCTGAGCCTATCCTTGCATAGACCCAATGACCCCAAACGCCCGCTGCGAGATCCCCTAAGCGGACGATGTATAAAACTCTACAGAAATTTTACTACTACTTCAATGCATCTTACGGCTTTAATGACTATTTTAGAAGCAAGGCGAGTGGGGGCGGCAGGGCGTCGTTGACCATCAATCCGCTGGCAGAATGCCCCCTTGTATGGGCACTTTGAGCATCGGAAACGCCTCGTCGTTGGTCTCAATGATCACCTGGGCATGGATTGGGCCGGGTTCTAGTCGTTCGGGCATTAAAGTGAGCGTCATCTGGTAGCGGTCACCATCGGGACCACGCTCCGAAGAAATCGCAATGAATGGCACGTCAACCCGGGCGATCACTTCGAAATCGTCGGTGCCGGGCCGGTAAACCATCAGCGTCTGGGCCAGTTGCTGTACTGCGGCATCATCTGTGGCAATGGCCAGGGGCAAGCGGCCCATATCCACGCTGTCAGGAAAATGGTAGACGCGTTCCCTGATCCATGTGTCAGCTGTGACGATCAGCGGCTCAGAGGTTGGCGGTTGTGCGTGCAGCGTGATGCGGTCCGTTTGTTTGCCAGGCGCTGCGGAACCATTCAGCAGTAGGTTCAAACGGTAGTGCTGTCCCTCCTCGATGGTCTCCAACTGGACTGAGAACCGCTCGGAGGCCTCCTCTGCCGAGAGGATATTCAGCGGCTCATCGCGATGATTGATGATCTCCAGGCTGGCGCGCCGTTGGGCGCCGGCGTGGGTGGCGATACGGAAAAATGATCGCGGTCTGAATTCGATGGGGGGGATGACGTATCCCTCCACGTTAAACGTGATGGGCCGCCACGCGGCGCCCTTGAATTCAACGCTGATGGTGCCTTCGTAAGGGCCGGGCACCCGCTCCTCACCCAGAATCAAGCGAAAGCTTCCCTGGCCGCCCGGGAGAATGGTTGTCGTGATGTCCTCGGCGCGAAACGGCGGGGTCAGGCGGATATGTTCAACTTCCAGAAGACGTCCCGAATCATTGTCGAATTCGATCACCTGGGACACGGGCTGATCCGGGTCGACCCGCCCAAAAGACAGCGTCGCGCTTTCTTGGGAATGGGCGGGAGAACTGGCCAGCATGATGCTGCAGAACGCCCAGCGCGCTTGAGCTTTAAAAATCATGAGTGCCGTTATTGCGCCTGAATCGGGGGACGGTGTCCAGAACGAGAACGGCCACCGCGAGGATGGCCGTTCCATGTGCGCTATGTTCTGGAACGATTAACTGCAGTTATATTCGTAATCAGATCCATCGTCGGGATCAACGTCGATCATGGTGAACTCGTCATAAAAACGCAGTTGCGCCAGGCGCAAACCATTGTTGTTGTAGTCCCACAGGTACCCATACGAATCATCACCGAAGAGCGGTGTGCGAATCCAGCGATCTCGATCTTCATCATAGATCAGCACGGTCAGCAGTTCTTTGCTGACGTTACGCGCGGTGGACTTGCCCTTTTTGCGCTCCAACTCGACAGACTCCGAGGAGCAGTACACTTCGCCGAATTCGTCTTCCAGGCAGGTTGTCATAACGGCAGAACCGCCAGGTGCTCCAAGCTCCCTGACATACACGCTGTAGTCGGAATAGCCATCACAGTCGGCATCTGCGGCGGGCAATTGGAATTTAGCGCCGTCGCTATCGGTGCCGTTGGCGTCGATGACCCGGAAGTCGCCTTCCTGCAGGTAAATCTTGGCGTTGCCGTAGAGCGGCACAAAGATACGATGGCCTTTATTGCCTTTCATGTCGGCGTCTTTATCGCCGGTGCCGATCAGGTTGAGATTGTAGTGGGCGCCCGATGGGTACCCGTTACCATTGCCGCCCTTACCCGCAAGTACAGAGGCGCTGAATACGAGTGCAATCAGGCAGATTGCTGTCCTGGTCATCAACATGTGGAATTTCC
>WTJD01000212.1:0-34231 GCA_011524975.1 Lysobacterales bacterium | reverse complement strand
CGTTCTTCCACATCCGGGAATTCCAGCATGGTGGTGCACTTGAGGTTGCTGCCGTCCGGTATCAGCGGGTTGTAGGCGTCCAGTTCGTCCTGGATGCCGTCGGCTTCGAAGATTTTCTCGATGCGCAGCATCTCCTGGATCTGGTACTGGATCGTAAGGCGGTCCTCGAAGTAGAGATGGAGGTTAGGTCCGATCGATACGCGCCGGTCCTTTTTGTGTTCGATCACGTTCGCGCGAAAACCAGCGCGCTCTACGGCATAGGTTTCGAGCGTCATCAGGTCGCTTCTGGTGAGTGGGTTCATCATGATGATTAGTCCTGTTCCATTGGTTGAAAGGGTAGGTTGCCCCTCCTATATCCCGTACGCTTTTCTGAGCAGCGAGATTGGATTGGTCTCGCCATTTTTCAATTCCAGCCCGTCCGCGATCTGGGTCGCGGCCATCGGGCAGTCCGACACCAGGTAGTCGGCTTCCATTTTCTTGACGCGGTTCACCACCGGCCGCGCTATTTTTTGGGATTTAGCGTAACTTTCCTTGCGCACGCCATAGGTGCCGTCGTGGCCCGAGCAGCGCTCAACCACCTGTATGTCGGCGTCCGGCACCAGTGAGAGTACGTCTTTCGTTTTGGGCCCGATGTTTTGAACCCGCTGGTGGCAAGGCACGTGCCAGGCGACTTTGCCGATGCTGTTTTTGAATGTCTTTTGCAACAGACCGGCTTTTTCCCGATGCATCAGGTACTCGAACGGATCGAAGATGTGCTGCTTGATTTTCTGCAGGTCGGCATCGTCCGGGTACATCAGCGGCAACTCCTGCTTGAACATCAGCACGCAGGACGGTATCGCGGCGACGATGTCCCAGCCCTCGTCGATGAGGCGGACCAGTTCGGGCACGTTTTTGCGTTTGTATTTGTCCACCGTTTGCAGATCGCCCTGTTCCAGCTTGGGCATGCCGCAACATTCTTCCTTCTCGGTCAGGCGAACCGGTATGTCGTTGTGCTCGAACACCTTGATCAGGTCGTCACCGATATCGGGGGCGATCACGTTGCAGTAGCAGGTGGCAAACAGGGCAACCTTACCGCGGGTCGGGCCGGCTTCCCTGGCTTCGATGTCGGCTGGCGCTCGGGACTTGTTGCGCCGCCGGATGGTGTCGGTGTGGTACTCCGGCAGGTGCGCGTCGCGATGAATGCCCAGGGTGCCTTCCAGCACCTTTCGCAGGGTGGGGCTGCTGTTGGCGGCGTTGATGGCCTGGCTGACGACCGGGATACTGCCCAAAGTGCCGGTTATCTTGGTGTTGCTGATCAGTTTGTGACTGAGCTTACGCTCGCCTTTCTTGAACTGGATCGCCTTGGCCCGCAGCATGAGATGCGGAAAGTCGATATTCCATTCGTGTGGGGGGATATAGGGGCACTTGGTTTGATAGCACAGGTCGCAGAGATAGCATTCGTCAACGACTTTCCAGTAATCCTTTTTATCGACTCCGTCGACCTCGAACGTCTCTGATTCATCTATCAGGTCGAACAGCGTCGGAAACGCGTCGCAGAGGGAGACACAGCGCCGGCATCCGTGGCACAGGTCGTATACCCGCTCCAACTCTTCGATCAGTGGTGCTTCATCGTAGAACGCAGGATCTTCCCAACCCAGGGCGTGCCTGGTGGGTGCCTCCAAACTTCCCTCGCGGGTTGAACGGATCGGTCCGGACATGTGCGCTTCTCTCTTTCCTCTTCTGGGGCTGAAAAGGGGCGCCGCAGCGCCCCCTTCAGTACGTTCAGGACGGGTGTGTTCCTCAGTCCATTTCGTCCAATGCTTTCTGGAAGCGATTGGCATGAGAGCGCTCGGCCTTGGCCAACGTCTCAAACCAGTCTGCAATCTCGTCGAAGCCTTCGTCGCGCGCCGCGCTGGCCATGCCCGGATACATGTCGGTGTATTCGTGCGTCTCGCCTGCGATAGCCGCTTTCAGGTTGTCACCCGTTGAGCCCATGGGCAGCCCGGTGGCGGGGTCGCCGGCTTCTTCAAGGTATTCGAGGTGCCCGTGGGCATGGCCGGTCTCGCCTTCGGCCGTGGAGCGGAAGACGGCTGCCACGTCGTTGTAGCCCTCGACGTCCGCTTTTTGCGCGAAGTAGAGATAGCGGCGGTTGGCTTGTGATTCGCCGGCGAAAGCGTCCTTGAGATTCTGTTCTGTCTTGGTGCCTTTCAATGACATGATTCTATCCTCCGTGGGGTGATGAGCCTTATTACCTGAACGAAGCATAGATGAACCCAGGTAATAGGTAAAATTGAATTAAATTATTGTTGCGATAGAGAGAGCTAATAGCAATTATTCAATCCAATGCGCCATTATCCACCCAAATGGTTGATCGCGGGATGACGGGCCTCAATAATGGCCGCAATCGCCGATGCCGCTATCGATAGGAGGTCATGATGAAACGCTGGGGCTCACTGTTGGTTTTCCTCGCCCTTGTGATAGTGGTCTCCTGGTGGAGCAGCCGGTTTGCGCCCGGCCAGTGGTACGCGGGCCTGACCAAGCCTGTCTGGAACCCGCCCAGCTGGCTGTTCGCGCCGGTGTGGTCGCTGCTTTACGTCATGATGGCGGTGGCCGCCTGGCAGGTCTGGAACAGCGATCATCCGCGCCGGATACCGGCCGTGACCCTGTGGCTGGTGCAACTGCTGTTCAATGGCGTCTGGTCGTGGCTGTTTTTTGGTTTGCACCGCCCCGGCATAGCCATGTTCGAACTGACCTTTCTGCTGGTGCTTGTCGTTGCAGTCACGCTGCTGTTCAAGACCATCCGACGCAGCGCCGCATTACTGATGGTGCCTTACATCGCCTGGTTGATGTTTGCCCTGGCGCTTAATGTGGCCCTGTGGAACCTGAACGGCGGCGGGCTGAACACGCTGCTCCCCTGAGCGCGGTGAGCGCCCAGGTTGCGAGCCTGCGTCTCCTCAGCTGCCTATCAATTGTCCCAGCCTGCCGGTGAGAATCGCCAGGTAGTTTCCGAGCGCGTAACCGATCAATGCCATCAGGATGGACGCGGGGACCAATGACTCGCGGTGATGGGCAGCCACGATCGGCGCCGAGACGGCGCCGCCGATATTGGCCGCCGAGGCAATGGCCAGCGTATGCACATCGACCCGGAATAGCCAGGCGCCTGCCAGGATGAACAGGCCATGCACGGCGATCCAGATGTAAGCCATGATGACAAACGCGCCCATGTTGGCCCAGTCAACGTTGGTCAGGTCCATGGTCGCGCCCACGCGAGCCACGTAGACGTAGATGATCGCCATGGCGATGGGCTGCGCTGCCGGCAATGTGCGGGCCGGCGTAACCGAAGCCACCAGCGCAAAGGTGGTGACCAGCAAAATCAGCCAGGTGCTGGCGGTGATGACCGTGGCCCCGCCCACCACGATCGGAGGCAGCACGTCGGACAATTCAAGGGCGATCCAGGTCAGCCCAAGAGCGACCAGGGCCAGGTATAGCAGAGAGAGCAAGTTGGGCGCCTCTTCCCCTTGCCGCAGCATCGCCGCGGCTTTTTCCATTTGCTCAATACGCCCTGCCGGCACCCGGGCCCATTGATTGAATTTGTCCGCGAAAGCCTTGCTGCCGAGAAGAATGGGCAGCCAGACCAGGTAGACCATCTGGTCCGCCGCGGCTGCCATGGTCAGGTGGATCGCGTCGCCCTCGAGCCCCGCGTGGGCAGCGGTCATGTTGCCGGTCCCGCCGATCCAGCTGCCGGCCAGGGTGCCAAATGCCTTCCAGCTGTCTTCCGGCAGTGGAAACAAGCCGCCCAGGCTCAGCTGCTGTCCCAGCGCGTAGGCCAGCGTGCCGCCCAGCACCACACCCACGCTGCCTATCAGCATCACAAAAACCCCTTTGCCCATGATGCGAACGGCGCTGACGATGTCCACCTTGATCAGCATGAGAACGATAAAAATCGGCAATCCGTAATGCCTGAGAAAATCGTAGGCGTCAGATTTGAACGGAATGACGCCCGTATTGGAGAGCAACACCGGTGATGCATAGATAAAAATCAGGGGCGGGAGATACTCGAAAATTTTCCATTGTGTTTTACGTTCCAGCCAAAACCAGAACACAACGACCGCAATCAGTGCGGCCATGACGCCAATGGGTGATTCGATCAGTGTGGAATTCATGATGGGGAGTCCTTGGTTTTATTCATAGTCATCTCACCGACCTGCTCACAGGCAAGAAGGAGTGCATTGAGCGCACGAGGCGTGGCCCGGCTGATTTCATCCGCGGGCAGCAGCAGCATATTTTGCTGCCTGACAGCCGTCAAAACCGGCCAGGCGCGCCAATGTTCCAGCGGGTTATCAAAGCCGGCTCCGGTCGGGGCGATCAGCACATCCGGGTCGGCTTGCAGCACGGATTCCAAAGAGACTTGTGGCGCAATCACCGGCTCCTGCGCGAAAACGTTTCGGCCGCCGCACAGCGCCAGCCCCTGGCTGACCAGGTGGCTGCCGTTCAGCGTGAACAGCGGTTGCTGCGAAACCTGGTAAAAGTAGCTCCAGGCGGAGCGGTCTGAAAAACCTTCCCGGAGCCTGGCAAGACGCTCTTTGGCCCGTAATGCGGCTTCCGGTTCCCCCAGCCCCGCGCTGCGGGCCATGTCGGAAATCGCCCGCGGGATATCATCCGGACTGAGGATCTCGATGCGCCATACCCTGAGTCCAAGGTCCTCGAGCCGCGCCAGGGCGGCGGCCGGGTTGCCAGAGCCCCAGGCAATGACGAGATCGGGCCGCAAAGCCAGTATTCGTTCCAGGTCAAACCGAAATGCGTCTCCGATCCGTGGCAGGCGGGCGGCTGACTCCGGATAGTCACTGTACTCCACGGTAGCGAGGAGCCGATCACCGGCGCCGGCGGCGAAAGCCAGCTCCGCCAGGTGCGGTGACAGCGTGATGATCCTTTCAGCAGGCTGTTCGATCACCAGTGACGAACCATCGGCCTGCCGCAACTCGATGGAGGCGCCAGCGGGTATCGCCAGTGACAGAAGGAGCCACCCGGTTATCACGGCGCAGCAAAGGCGTCGCCCTAGGGCGGGCAACTCAGGCAATGACATTGATGAGCAGGAGCAGGGCGAGCACAGTCAGCCAGACGCCAAGGTTTCTCCAGACCAGGTCCATGGCCTGCTTGAGGCACCCCAATGAACCGTCCAGCTGGTCGGCATAACCGTCGCGGGCGGCGCGCCCGCTGGTCACCACTTCCCGGGCCGCGGCGAGCAAAAACCCGTTGTTGCCCTCAAAAAGCCCGTGACCCTGCTCGTCGTGATAGCGTTTCCAGGCCTGGTAAACGGAATCGAAGTCCGTGGAAATAGCCAGCGAGAGGGTCATCAGCTGCGCCACGGGCCAGTCGAGCACCTGCCGCAATCGACGGCTCAGCTCGGCGAGATCATCGCCGAGTTCCAAATCTCCTTCGTTCAGGCGGTCCGCGATCCGGTACAAAGCGGCCCCGTAAATTCCGAGCACGGCAAACCAGAAGATCGTTCCGAACCAGCGCTGCAGCGCCTCCCGAAACACAAATTCAATCGCCGCGGCCTCACCCGCGTCCGATGCATCAGCCTGGTTGTCCTGCAAAAGGTCAGCCAGCGCCTGCCGCTGATTCTCATCGTTATCGGCGTGAATGATGGCATCAATATCGGTATCGAGGTCATGCGGGCCGAAGGTGTAGACAAGCACCACGAGAGACAGCACAAAGCTGCCCAGAACACCGAAAAAGGAGACCAGGGTGGCATTGAGCAGCCCCAGTATCAGCAGGGGCAGGCCGAAGTAAAACAAAAATCCGGTCAAGCCGGCCCAGCCGGGCAGTGATGAGCATTTGCTGTTGCACCAATCGGTGACCGGCTTGATCCATTCAAACCGGTGCAGGCGACCGAGATCCCTGATGAAATAGCAAAGGGCGAAGGCGATCAGAATCGAAGTGATGGTCATCGAGCAAGCTCCGGGCAACGCTTTCTTTTAAGACCTTGCCGGGATTCTAACACGCCCCCATTCAGGCCGGGCGGTGATGGCGATAGGAGCGGCACAGTGTTTCCAGGTCACCGCCCCCCTGGGTTCTGAACCAGTCGGCGAGCAGCCTGAAAGCGATGGATACCGGCGGAGACAACAAAACCTCCCGTTCGCGCACCGCTTCCTGCAATTCGCGCGTGGTGAACCACCGCGCCTCGGCCAGTTCCTCTGTCAGTTGAAAATCGCGATCGGTCGATTCCGCGTAGAAGCCACACATGGATGATGCCGGGAAAGGCCAGGGCTGTGATGAAACATATTGAATTTGTGACAGGCTCAGTCCGGACTCCTCATGGACTTCCCGAACGACCGCGTCCTCGAGGCTTTCTCCCGGTTCGACAAAACCGGCCAGCGTGGAGAATCGCCGGGCTGGCCAGTTGGGGTTGCGTCCCAGCATGCAGGCATCCTGATGGGTGATCAGCACGATGATGGCCGGGTCGATCCTGGGAAACGACTGGCGCGCGCATTCATCATTGCCGCAGACAAGGCGGTGACCGGCAGACTGCAGGCGATTGGGGCTGCCGCAGACGCCGCAGAACCGGTGTCGATACTGCCAGTAATGCAATGCCTTGGCGTAGGCCAGTATGCCGGCATGTTTAGCGTCCATATCAATGGATGCCCTGCGCAGGTCGGTGAATGCGGCCTGTGGATGCTGACGCAGAATTTCGTCACGTTGCCGGTCGGTGACGGCCACCGTGAAATAGGTTCGTTTATGGTCGGCGCCGAGAAGGGTAGGCGGTTGAATCAGGTCTCGTTCGGGCAACTCCTCCGGCTTCAGATAAACGGCGAGGTTTCCGCTTTCAGTGTGGGCGAGCAGGTTACGGCTACGCCACATCGGCAGCAGACAGGCAGATTCCCCGGCCAGCGTGTTGGTGACCCAGGGCTCGTCGTCTCTGCGTTCGACCAGGCGATCGAGCCTGACCGAGGTGAAGCGGTTGTTATGCGAGGGTGTAACCTGATCGATGTGCAAGATCAATGGTTTGGACCGTTGATGCGCCGTCCGCGCGCTAAACGGAAAACGAAGACCCGCAACCGCAGGTGGTGCTCGCGTTGGGGTTGCGAATCACGAACTGTGCGCCCTGAAGGCTCTCGGTGTAATCGACCTCGGCGCCCGCCAGGTACTGGAAGCTCAGCGGGTCGACCAGGAGCGTGACGCCTTCATTGGTAAAGCTGAGATCTCCTTCCTCGGCGACCTCATCAAAGGAAAAGCCGTACTGGAAGCCTGAGCAGCCGCCGCCCTGGATGTACACCCTGAGCTTGAGTTCCGGGTTGCGCTCTTCCAGGATCAGCTCAAAAGCCTTACGTGCCGCAGCATCGGTGAAAACGATGGCTCCTTGAGGGTTTGGGTGTTCCATGGGCTTGCTACGCTCTTATCGACACGCTCACTATGGCGGCGATGGGGCTGATTTTCAATGTCAATGGGTGGGCCCGGGACGATCTCCAGGCAACAAAAAAGCGGCCGAGGCCGCTTCCAGTTGAGCTGTTATTGCTGTTTTTCTCTGTTTTTATCGTTATTGTCGGCAAGACCCCCATGAGTGAGGTTGCGCAAGTTATACAACTCCGAATTCCGAACGTCAAGGATGATGGGGAAAAAGTTGACGATCAGGGTGATGATGCATGCCTTAGGTAGCGGCGACCTTGGTGCACCAGCCCTGCGAGGCATCGCCAAAGACCAGGAATTCAGGGTTGAGTACGCTCTCGCGCGTGTTGTAGGCCAGTCGATCGCCCTGCAGCGTGACCACGCCGCCCCCGGCCGCCTCCACCACCGCCTGCGCGGCGGCGGTATCCCATTCGGAGGTGGGTCCCAACCTTGGATAAAGGTCGGCCTTGCCCTCAGCCACCAGGCAAAACTTCAGTGAGCTGCCCATGCTGACCAGTTCATGCGGCCCGATGCCCGACAGTCTTCGGGCCAGGTCGGGATTGGCGTGCGAGCGGCTGCCGATCAGTACCGGTGGTTGGGCAGGCGGAACGCGGACCTGCACGGCGCGCGGCTTGCCGTCACTATCCTGACGGGTGCACGAGGTGCCTGCCGCGCCGGCGTAGGTCACCGACTGCACCGGTACGTGAACCACCCCCAGCACTGGGTAATGGTCCCTGATCAGGGCGATATTGACCGTGAACTCGCCATTGCGATTGACAAATTCCTTGGTGCCGTCCAGGGGATCGATCAGCCAGTATTCCCGCCAGCGGGATCGTTCCTGCCAGGGAATGGATGCTGATTCCTCGGACAGCAGTGGAATGTCGGGCGTCAGGGCGAGCAGCGCGTCACGAATAACCACGTGGCTGGCAAGGTCGGCTTCGGTCAGCGGAGAGCGATCGTCCTTGAAGGACACGTCGAATTCGCGGTCATAGATGTCAAGAATAGCCCGGCCGGCTTCGCGGGCAATGGACGCCAGCTCGGTCATCAGTTGCTCTGGGTTCATGATGTTCCTTTCAGGTGGGCTAAATGGTCGCGGGCCATGTACAGGGCGGCAATGGTGCGTCCCTCGGTGCAGTCATCCCGTTCCGTCAGTTGTCGAAGTTCATCCAGCCGCCATGGCACGACATCCAGCTGCTCCGGCTCATCACCCGGCAACCTGCTGGGATAAAGGTCTTGCGCCAGCACCACGTGCGTCACGTGGGTCATGTAGCCGGGCGCCAGGCTCAAACAGGTGATTTCCTCCAGTTTGCGTGCGGCAAACCCCGCCTCTTCCTGAAGTTCTCTTTGCGCCGCTTCAAGGACAGACTCTCCATGCTCCAGGCGGCCTTTGACGAGGCCAATTTCGTAATGATGCAATCCGGCGGCATACTCTTTGACCAGGAGCACCGTGTGGTCATCCTTCATGGGCACCACGATGACCGCTCCAAGCCCGCGGCTCCTCAGTCGTTCATAGGAACGCCTGACGCCGTTTGAGAATTCAAGGTCGAGTTGTTCGATGGTGAACAGTTGGCCGGGATCGAGTTCGCGCCGTTCATGGATTTTGGGTAATTTTGGCATCCGATCAGGTCCGGAGCATAGACAGCAATTCGGCATGCAGCGAAGGCCCGGCAGCCAGAACAGTGCGTGTCTCGAGCGTGGGCGGCTGTCCTGACAGGTCGGTAAAAACGCCACCCGCCTCGCTCACGATGAGACTCAATGCGGCAATGTCCAGGATGTTGACGTCGGATTCGATCACGGCATCGAGCTGTCCCGCCGCGAGCCGGTGATAGTGATAGTAGTCGCCGTAACCCCGGGTTCTGCCCGCCACGGCAAGTATCGACCCCAGGGCGGCCCAACGGGGCGTGGCGGCCAGCGAACTGATGTTGCCCGTGGAAACGCTCGCGCCCCTCACTTCCGGGCACTGGCTGACGGCGGCGCGACGGCCGTTGACCCACGCACCCTGGCCACGCACCGCCCAGGCGCTCTCGTCGTAAGCGGGCGCGTGTGACACGCCAACGACAATTTCGCCGCGATGCATCAGGGCAATTTGCGTGGAAAACATGCCGTAGCCCTGGACAAAACTTTTGGTGCCGTCGATAGGGTCCACCAGCCAGAGATATTCGGCATCATCGGCTTTACCGCCAAATTCCTCGCCGAATACAGCGTGATCAGGACACGCTTTGGTCAGGATGTCCCGAATGCAGGTTTCTGCCTCACGGTCAGCAACGGTGACGGGTGTCTGGTCGGACTTGGTCTCGACCTCGAAACTGCCCTGGTAATGCTCGAGTATTTTTTTCCGGGCGGTACGCGCTGCCTCGCGCGCGATGTCCAGGAAAGCGGCGTAGTCCGGATCCTTCACAGGCTGCCTTGCCATTGATAGCGGTATCTGCCCCGCGTGATCTCGCCACCCAGCTGCTGCATGAATCCGATGAGGTCGTCTCGCTCGTCGACAATGTCCAGGCGAAGATCGACTTCGTAGTTTTTGCGCAGCATGTTGCCGGTGGCTGTCACGCGCAAATCAGCCGGCTCGGTCGAATTGAGCCTGAAATCGAATCCTTCATTCGTGCCACGCTCGCCGGGTGTGAGCGCCAGTCTCAGGGTGCCAAACCGCTCACTGGCGCCGCCGGTGATGGCGGCTTCGGTCCAGGTCACGATGCCCTCGCCGTTAAGTGGCAGCCCGTTTTCAAGCACAAGGTGTTCGATGTCGAACCGCATCACGCCTTCGAGATAGATCAATGGCAGACGGTCGGTGATATCGATCCAGGAAGCGGGCGCATAACCGCGCAGGTCAAAAACCTCGCTCACGTCGCCATCGGCTGTCAGAACGACCTGAGCGCGCAACTCGTATTGTGGGCTTTGACCGTGCACGTTCCAGCGGGTCATGCCGCTGTCCAGCCCTTCGAGCCCGACGAACTCCCAGGCCACGGTCCCCAGCTGCAGCCCTTTCCAGGCGAAGCCCTCGATGCGTCCGTTCCACGCGGTTCCCTCGGTGTCGGACCAGTCCACCTCCGGCAGCCTCGACTGCACGGGCTCAAGGAGCAGACCGGCGGGCAGACGCCAGGCAGTGACGCCCACGATGAGGGCCAGGATACCCAATATGATCAACAGTTTACGCATGCGATGTCACGGAGTGTTTTCGGGAGCTGAACCAGGGCGCAGAATGTACTCTGTGCAGGTCTGTTCTGCAATATGGCGTGCCGGTCCAGCGCATGAGTGCTATCCGGGGTCAACCGGCCATCAGGCTGATATCGGCGTCTTCGCCTGTGCCGCCCTGCCTGCCGTCAGCGCCCAGAGAATAGACCTCGAACGGGCCATGTGGCACCCGCTGCTGGTACTGGTAGTCGTTGCCCCAGGGATCGGATGGCAGATTTTTTAAATACCCTTCCTCGCGCCAGTTGATGGCTTTGGGCAGGTTCCCAGGCCGGATGACCAGCGCTTCAAGCCCCTGGGCCATGGATGGATAAACCCGGTTATCCAGCCGATATTGATGCAGTGCTGCCATGATCATGGCGAGGTCGCGTCTGACCTCCTGGGCGGAGGCCGCTGTCGAGCGGTCTGCCAGTCGGGCGTTGACGGCGCCTGTCAGCATGACGACGACGACGAGACCGGAAAGCATCGCGTTGAACAGGCGGCGGTTGACGAGTTGACGGGTCGTTCGTTCTTGCTGGCCAACCAGGAATTGCATGTGTTTGCTGTGAGCTTGCGTGGTCGAGTAAGAGCACCCATCATACCAGAGCGCTGGGCCGATCCGGCTCCTTTGTACACGCTTGCACCGTTGAATACTGGGCGAACGCGAAAGTGAACTTCAACTCTGACAATCAGACCCTGCAGGACCGCGATCTGGCTGTGCTCTGGCACCCGACGACGCAGATGAAAGATCATGAAAACATGCCGCTGCTGCCCGTGCGAAAGGGTGAGGGCGTGTGGCTGGAGGACATGGACGGCGGGCGCTACATCGACGCCATCAGCTCCTGGTGGGTCAACCTCTTTGGCCACGCCCATCCCCTGATCAGTCAGCGCGTCGCCGAGCAGGCCCGCCAACTGGAGCATGTCATACTGGCAGGGGTCACGCATCCGGGCGCGGTGGAACTGGCCGAGCGCCTCGTGGAGATTACGCCGCCGGGGCTTGACCGGGTCTTTTATGCCGATAGCGGCTCTTCTGCCGTGGAAATCTCGTTGAAGATGAGTTTTCACTATTGGATGAACCAGGGTGAGTCCGAGCGCAAAAGATTTGTAACGCTGCGCAACAGCTATCACGGTGAGACCCTGGGCACCCTGAGCGTGGGCGACGCAGGACTGTTCAAAAAAGTCTATGAACCGCTCCTGCTCGAGCCGTTGATGGTAGATGCCCCGGATGGTTTCGGCGTGCCTGAAGCGGCCAGGGAAGAACGGGTCAGGCTCTGCCTGGAGGAGATGGACCATGTGATGCGAAGTCATCAGGGCCAGATCTGCGCGGTCATTGTCGAGCCCCTGGTCCAGTGCGCGGGGGGCATGCGCATGTATCCGCCCGGTTACCTCGCGGGGCTGCGAAAACTCTGCGACCAGCACAGCGTGCATCTGATCGCGGATGAAATCGCCGTCGGCTTCGGTCGCACCGGCACGCTCTTTGCCTGTGAGCAGGCCGCCATCACACCCGACTTCATGTGTCTGTCCAAGGGGCTGACCGGTGGCTATCTGCCCATGTCCGCGGTCATGACCCGTGAGGAGGTCTACCAGGCCTTCTATGCCGATTACACCAGCCTGAAGGGCTTTCTGCATTCTCACAGCTACACCGGCAATGCCCTGGCATGCGCCGCCGCGCTGGCGACCCTGGACGTGTTCGAACATGAGCCCTGGTTGCAGCGAAATCAGCAAACGGCCCGGTGGATGCGTGAGGCCGTTGCAGACCTGGATGAGCATCCCCACGTGGGTGAGATCCGTCAGTGTGGAATGATTCTGGCCATGGAAATGGTCGCGGACCGGGAGAAGCTGAAGCCCTATGACTGGCGCGAGCGTCGCGGCCAGGTGGTTTACAGGCACGGACTTGAAAACGGCGTTCTCTTGCGGCCGATCGGCAATGTGGTTTATTTCATGCCCCCTTATGTGATTAACCAGGATGAGATCGGGCAGATGGCAGCGGTCGCCATAGCAGGTATCGATCGCGCCACCTCTGGCCGCGTCTCGTAAATCACCCATGCGCATTTCGCGGGTTTTCACCGATCAACCGCTGGAGCCCGGCCGGAATGTCACGCTCGAGGAGCGTTCCAGCCACTACCTGACGCGCGTGCTGAAATTGCGTCGCGATGATCCGCTGGTGCTGTTCAACGGAGATGGGTCCGATTATGCAGGTCAGTTGGTGTCATTGTCTCGGCAAGCTGCCGAGGTCGCACTGAATGCCCGGTTGCCAGCGGTCAGGGAATCCCCGCTGAGCGTTACGCTCGTCCAGGCCATCAGCCGGGGTGAGCGTATGGATATCAGCTTGCAGAAATCAACAGAACTCGGGGTGACGGCCATCCAGCCCATATTCACAAGCCGGGTCGAAGTGCGGCTGGAGGGCAGTCGGCTGGAGCGGCGAATGACACACTGGCAGGGTGTTCTGCGCTCGGCCTGCGAACAATGCGGTCGCGCCGTGGTCCCACGGTTGGGTCAGCCCGTTACGCTGGCGGAATGGGTATCCGAGCAGAGCCCTGTGCGCAGAATCATGCTGGACCCCGGGGCTGATGCCGCCATATCCGGACTCGTCCTGGCGCAGCCCGCGCTGGAACTGCTGGTGGGTCCGGAGGGCGGAATCAGTGAGCAGGAGGCGGAAATGGTCCGGCAGGCAGGCGTGGAGAGCGTGCGCCTTGGCCCCCGCGTGTTGCGAACTGAAACCGCCGGCCCAGCGGCCTTGGCGGCGCTCCAGGCGATCATGGGCGATTTTTGAGGCCGCGTGACAGGCTATTGATCGTACACGGCCGCAGCCACGGCCTTGGTCAGTTCATCCAGTGACGGGATCACGACCTCGTCTTCACCCAGTCGGGCGTGGCAGAAAACCACGGCGGAATCTTCTTTCTTGTCCAGTTTCTCGATGCCATCGGAAGTGATCTTTTTCAGCTTTGGCAGACCATTGATCAAAATGCCGATGTAATAAAGGCTGACCTTCTCGGCCAGCGTTTTGAGGATCAGAATCCTGCTTCCCGCTCCCGCGGGATCACGGCTGGTCGACTCCGAGAGCATGGCAAAGCTGATGATCGGAACCTGCCAGCTGTTCCATTCCAGTTCTCCCATCAGCCAGGGCGGGCCGTGCTCCTGCGGCACCGGCTTGGCGTAATCAATCACTTCCGCCACGACGTTGCCCGGCAAGAGCAGGTGACCGCCCCGGTAGGGCGCCATGACCGTGCGTAACTTGGAGGCTGCTTTATTCACTTGCGGATGGTTCCTTGCGCGAGAGCAGGCGGTTGACGGTTTGAATGAGCTCAGGTTCGCGGTATGGCTTGGTCAGGTAGGCATTAGCACCGGCCTGCATGGCACGATCGCGGTGCTTTTGACCCGAACGGGACGTGATCATGATGATCGGGATGTCGCGCAAGCGAGCGTCCCCGCGGATGAACTCGGCCAGCTGAAACCCATCCATTCGCGGCATCTCGATGTCCAGCAGCATGATGTTTGGGATTCTGTTCTGAAGCTGCTCGACGGCATCCTGGCCATCCTTGGCCGTGATGGCCTCGATGCCCTGGCTTTCCAGAACCCGTGAGTTGACCTTCCTCATGGTGATGGAATCGTCCACGACCATGGCGACCTTGCGCAGTGATCTGGTTTCCGTCTGCCGTTCCGTGATCACGGGGCGAATGCCCAACATGGTTGCCTGCCGGATGATGGGTCCGGGGTCGAGTACCAGAACAACGCGCCCGTCGCCGGTGACCGTTCCGCCAAGAATACCGGGTACGCTGGTGATTTGCGGTCCAACGGGCTTGATCACCACCTCACGATGGCCCAGAAGCTCCGGCACCCTGAGAGCCGCATATTGGTCTCCCGCCCTGATCATCAGCAGCGAAATGTTGTCGTTGCTCAGCGGGCGCGCCGGCTCTCCAAGCAGCGGCTCAAGCTCCAGAATGGGATAGTCCTCGTCGGCAAACCGGTAGGCGGGGCGGTCTTGGTCCAACAGCGCACGGTACTCGTCCGGCGGAACGCGAGCAACGCCCGCGACACTGGCCAGGGGAATGAAATAACGTTGCTCCCCTGCCATTACACCGATGGCCTGCATCACTGCGAGCGTAAACGGAATGCGGATGGTAAAGCATGTTCCCTGGCCTTCCTCGGAGCGAATTTCGAGTGAACCGCCGATCTGATTGACCTCGCTCCGAACCACATCCATGCCCACGCCACGCCCGGCCAGCCCCGTGACGGTCTCGGAAGTGGTAAATCCGCTGGCGAGAATCAGCTCGAACAGCTGTGCGGGCGGCGGATCTGCGTCTTCCTCGATCAGCCCGCGCTCGAGCGCCACCTTGCGAATGGCCTCGCGGTTGATGCCGGCGCCGTCGTCTTCAACTTCGATGACGAACTCGGTGGCCTCTGATTCAACCGTGATGTCAATTTGTCCCGTGACCGGTTTTCCAACTGCTTTTCGAGTCTTCGGGTCCTCGAGTCCGTGCACAATGGCGTTGCGCAGCATATGCTCCAGCGGCGCCGTGATGTGTTCCAGCACGTTTCGGTCCAGTTGGTCGCTTGATCCCGCCATGCGCAGGTTGAGCCTGGCCTTCTTGCCCGTCTCGGACGTGGCGGTTCTGATCAGGCGTCGCAGTCTGGGGGCAATGGACCCAAAGGGCACCATTCGGGTGTGCATGAGCCCTTCCTGCAGTTCCGTGCTGACGCGGGATTGCTGATTGAGCAAGGTGTCTGCCTGGCGCGCCGACTCCTCGAGCAGTTCATCCAGGTTGAGCAGGTCAGTCACGGATTCGGACAATCCCCTCGAGAGTTGCTGCATGGAGGAGAAGCGGTCCATTTCGAGCGGATCAAAGGATTCGTCGTCCGTATCGACCTCGTGATAGCGCGAGCGGATCTGGGCCTCGGTTTCCATTTCCAGCTTTCGGAATTGTTCCCTCAGACGGGATATGGTCTCATTGAACTCCCCGAGGTTACCTCTCAGATTGCCAACCTGGCGCTCCAGGCGAGCCCGGAAAATATTGATTTCACCCGCGGACTTGATGAGATCGTCGAGCAGTTCCGCATCAACCTTGATCTGTTGCTGAGTGGTATCTTCAGCCCCGCTCAGTGCCTTGGCATCGACCTCCGGAAGTTCTGTAACGACCTTGGGTTCTGCCGGCGCCTGTATGGCCTCCAGGTCGGGCATGACGACATCTTCGCCCTCGATGCCTTTGACTTGCTGCTGGAACAGCTCCAGCGCGTTACCCGCGTCCGGAACCTGCCCCCTGGCGATCTGTTCGACCCAGAGATTCAGTCGATCGCACCCCTGCTCCAGGGCCAGGACGGATGATTCCGTGGGTGCGATTTTGTGTGCGGCGGTTCTCTCCAGCAGGTCTTCCATGGCGTGGCTGAGTGCGCCAAGTGTCTCCAGGCCGGCCATGCGGGCGCCGCCTTTGAGCGTGTGGATTTCCCGCTGCAGGCTCTGCACCAGCGGCACCGCTTGCAGGTTATCGCGCCACGTGTTCAGCAGCGAATCGCATCGGCCCAACACCTCCCTGGCCTCATCGAGAAAGATGCTGACGATCTCATCATGGAAGTCGTCATCGTCATCGGCAGGTTCAAAGGTTTCCGCCGCGTCAGATTCCGTGCTGGCGGCGACATCGGGTTGTTCATCTGCAGCCGCCGGTGACTCGCTCGCCGCCTCCTGCTCCTGTGGCGGCTCCGGTTCGGGTGTCTCTTCCGTCACCGGCCGCTCCATCGGCTCGGCCTGTTCGAACCAGTCTTTCAAAGCGGCGAGCTGCGCCAGTACGGTCTCCTCCTCTTCGGGGAATTCAACATCGGTATCGCCTTCCAGTTGCTCCAGCCTTGCCTGCAGGAAAGCGAAGCAACTGCCCAGGGACCATAGCGCCTCGTTGTTGAATGGCGCCAGCCGTTCACGCTGGGTTTCGAGCGCGGCCTCCAGCGCCTGGGCGATCTCGAGATCCCGGCCCTGTGGCGCCATGGCCAGCACCCCCGCGATCGAGTGGGCCGCGCGCGTCTGGTCTTCGCTGGCAAGGGTGTTTCGATCCAGAGACACCGAATCCAGCAAAGACTCGACCTTGCCGAGGTTCAGCTGCAGTTCCTCGCGCATGGTCGCGTTCAGCTCCTGCTCCTCTGAGGTCTCGGCGATCTCAACGGGGGCAGGGGCAGTGGCCAGTTGCTCAGGAAGCATTCCCGCCAGGAATCCGGGCAGCCGTGCATGCAGGCCGGCCCAGTCCGGGGCCTTGCCGGCGGTGATCTGTTTGGCATGCTGGCCCAGTAATTCGATCACTTCATGGGTGACGCCGGTTGACTGATTCATCAGGCGCTGTTTCAGGGCGGGTAGAGTGGCCTGGGCCAGGCGAACGGTCAGCACCGCATCGGACATTGCGGCGATGCGGGATTCAATGAGGGCGTTGAGCATATCCTCGATATGCCAGCAGAAATCGCCCAATTCGAAAGCCCCGACCATTCGGCCGCTGCCCTTGAGCGTATGAAAACAGCGTCTCACCTCGGTGAGAAGGTTGACGTTGTCCGGGCTCGTTACCCACTGGGGCAGGAATTCCTGCAGCGTATCGAAGACATCCTCGTACTCCTCGAGAAAAACTTCGAGCAGTTCATCATCGAGCACCACCGCGTCATCCGAAATGCCATCATCGCCAGCCGCTGCCGGCTCGTCCGGCCCCGGTTCGATGGCCTGTGTATCGGCAGGCATTTCTGAGGCCGGGTCTCCCGCGGCCGGTGATGGGTCGGCTTCAGGCGCCTCACCCCGCTCGCCTTCCGTCTCTGCTGCCAGCTGTTCCAGGCGATCCTGGAGAACGCCCACAAAATGCCGGGCATCCTGCTGGTCCCGGCGCGCGGCCAGGTAAAGCTCGAGCGCGGCCACCGCGTCGGTGTAGTGTTCGAGTTTCTGCGCGGGAAGGGCTTCCTCGGAGTAGACCTGGCCCAGCAAGGAGCGAGTGCGGCTGATGAGCTGTTGGGTCAGGTCGGTCGCCTCCTTGTCTCCCATCAGTTCCAGCGCGCCAGCTACCTCCAGCAGGACATCCTCCGGATCGGCTTGATGGTCTCCCTCCAGCCGCTTCTTCACGGTTTCCTGGCAGTGGTGAATGTTATGCAGTATCTGATTCAGAAGCTGTTGCAGAACGCCGCGGAACTCGTGGTACGGCATGCCGGTCAGGGTTTCCTGGTCGGCCTCGGCCGCGGGCTGGCCCAGCCTGGCGATGTGCGCGCTGACAGCCGATTCTACGGCCAGCAGGCGCTCCGCGACCCCCATCAAGGCGGGTTCTCGCGTTTCCCCACCGCCTTCGGCCGCCTGTTCGAAATCGGACAACAGCGTGGCAACCTCATCGGAGGTGTCGCTCATGCCCAGCATCTTCAGCGTATCCTGCGTACGCAACAAAGCCTCGCAAATCCGCTGGCCATGTTCCGAGCCGGCCTGGTCGGAACGCAACTCCAGGTCGAGCAGGTCCTTGATGAGCGTCAGTTCATCGCTGATGGCCGATCCAAGCGCCTCGTACATGCCCCGGTCCTGACCGCTGACGGTGGCCTGCGCCTGCAGCAGCTGCTGCTGGTCAGGCATCTGATCCTTGAGCCTGAAAAGCTTGCGCACGCGATCCAGCTCTCGGTGGCCTGGTTTGGCCAGTGCGATTGAATACAGCATGGACTGGCTGAGTGTGTCGGCAGACCCCGCACTGACTGCGGCCTCACCTTCCTCTCCCAGGCTTTTCAGATTCAGGTGAAGACGAGCCAGCAACCGGCGCAAATGCGTGTCGTTAGCGATGCGTTTGTCCATCACACCCTGAAGCATTTCTCCCGCGATCCACCAGGTTCTGACCAGGTCCGTTCTCTGCAGCTGGCGCAGCAGCGTCTCGCAGATCGCCTGTATGGGGGCGAGAAGCTCGAGGTTTTCTTGTTCATTGAGCCAGTCCAGCAGGGTTTGTTCATACTGGATTTTGACCCGCTGGGCGGCATCCCGCAGCGACTCCTCACTGGCCGTGCTGCCTTCATCCGAGATCGGTTCGGGCAACTCGACATCGAGGCTGGGCGCAAACAGGGCTCCTTCCTGTAAAGCGGGTTTTTTCACGACTGCTCGCATGTCATTCACTGCCGGCATCAGTAACAGCGGAAGGTCGTGGTGGCCGGCCTGGAGACGATCAAGGTATGAGGGCAGGATGACGATCGCATTCATCAATGCCTCAAAGCCCTTGGTTTTTCGGTCTGGACGATCCGTTTTTACCAGGGCCTGGCCGAGGCTGACCATTTCGTCCGCCAGCAGTGCCGCGCCGCCGAGTCGAATTACATGAAAGGTGAGCGCCAGGTCTTCCAACCTGGTGACCGCGTCGGAAATCGCTTCAGAGCGAATGCCGGGCACGCTGGCCAGGTGTTCGAACTGAGACCGCAACTGGACCAGCATCCTGTCCATGTCTTCCCTGACCCAACCCAGGGCGGTGACCGGTTTATGCGTGGCCCGGCTCAATGATCAAGATCCCGGGCTGATTGGGCGTGGATGCGGCGTCCCATGGCGTCAGTCGGTGTCGGGCTTGCGCCGGTTCGTCTTTGGCAGCTTGAAATCACTGACCGATTCGCCCAGCTGGGAAACGAGTTCGGCCAGTTCCTCTATGGTTTGCGCGGTGTCTTTACTGGTGCTCGAATTGTGCACCGATACTTCGCGCACCGCCTGCATCAACTCGGCCAGCCTGGTCGTGGACTCCGTCTGGGATTTCGCTTCAGAGGCGATGTCCTGGATCAGTTTGGAAAGATCGTTCGATGAGGCTTCAATTTTCTGCAGCGCCTGGCCGGCGTCTTCTGCGAGGTTGGCGCCGCGCACGACCTCTGAAGTGGTGTCTTCCATGGAGTGCACGGCTTCCGCCGTATCCGCCTGGATGGTTTGGACCAGCGACTCGATGCGGCGCGTGGCCTGGGTCGCGCTTTCCGCCAATTCCTGGACTTCATCGGCGACCATGGCGAAGCCTTTGCCGGCGCCGCCGGCGGAGGCGGCCTGTATGGCAGCGTTCAGCGCCAGGACATTGGTCTGCTCCGCGATCCCGTTGATCAGGCCGACGATGGTGCCGATTTCCTGTGAGGACTCGCCCAGGCGCTTGATGCGTTTTGAGGTTTCCTGGATCTGGTTTCTGATGTGATCCATGCCGGCAATGGTCTCCCGAACTTTTTCCGCGCCGCTGTGCGCGATGTCAACCGACTGCTTGGCAACCTCGCTGGAATCGCTGGACCGGGTGGCCATGGAATCGAAGGCTTCGGCCATGTTGTTGACGTCATCGGTGGCCTCATCGACCTGGGCGGCCTGTTGCGCGGCCGCCTCTGCCAGTTCTGCGGCCGCCGTTCGGGTCGACTCGGCGTTGCTGGAAACCGCGTGTGCTGTCTGGTTGATGCCGGTGACAATCTCTCTCAGCCGATAGACAGCGTAATTGACGGATTCCGCGATGTCGCTGGTGACCTCTTGGTTGACTGTGGCTTCAACCGTCAGGTCTCCTTCGGCAAGGGAGCCGAGTTCGGTCAGCAGTTGGTCGATGGCATTCCGGTTCTGGCGATCCCGCTGTGTCGCCTCGGCCGCCCTGTGCCGTTCCGAGAAAATGGCGGATCGCACCAGCAGCGCAACGACAACAAACAAAAACGCCATGCCGATGAGCCCGTTGCGCAGGGACGGCCATTGCCGTGATTCCGGCCATTGGGTGATGGATGAGGCCAAATCCCCGGACTTGCGGTAGACAATGCCGCTTTCCTGGAAAATCGCATCGGCCGCGCCTCGCACCTCGAACAAGGCGGTGGATGAGTCCAGGATGGTTTGCAGTTGCTCGCCGGATTGTTCGTAACTGGTGGACATTCGATTGAGCGCGCGCTGGGCCCGCGAATCGGTTACGCGCTGGATGCCCATCGAGCTGTTGCCTCTCAACAGGGCGCGCAGGGATTCGTTGAGGGCCTGCATTTCACCCTCCAGCATCTTGGCTGCCTCGATGGCGCCGGCCCCGCCCCTGCGGATGTCAGCGACCTGGCGCAGCATCCGTTCTGCATGGGTGGGCTGTTCGCTGGCCGCGGCCACCTGCCGCGCGGGAGCGCCGCTGGAAATCAGCGCTTCTACCGCGGTCTCCGCCTCCCGCGCGAATGCGGGCACAGACTGCGAGAAAGCCGAGGCTGCCTCAGTCAGCGCGGCCACGAGGGGTTCTCGCTCGACGATGCGCTGGGTGTTTTGGTCCAGCCGGCGCCAGGTCATGTTCAGCTGATCGTAATATTCACGCATGGGCCCGCCGATGGGCGGAAGTCCGCTCAACGGCGAGCCGTTTCCAAGCGTCTGCATGGAGCGGGTGATGCGTTCGTGACTTTCTCTCAGTTCCGTGAAAGCCAGCATGTTACCCACGGCGGCTTCGCCGGCGGATTTGGAAAGCTGCTGGGATGAGACCTGAACCTCGTTGGCGAGGCGCACCCATCCCTGCTCATGCTGCGACGTACTGGCCAACAGGTAGAAATTAGCGCCAACAAACGCGAGGCTGATCATCAGCAGCCCGGTCAGCGCGAACAGGCTCAGCGTCTTGCGGGGTTGGGTGGTGCTTTCCGGTTTATTCATGATTTTGCCTGGAAGGGTTCACATGGCTGCGCCATTGAGGAAGTCCGCGGTGGTAAAGAGGATGTCGAGATCGAGTTCCTGCCAGCTCTCAGACCCTGCTCTGAGCTGTCTCATGACGTAACCATGCAGCGGGGAGGAAGATCCCAGGCCCGCCGGGTGCGCGTCGGTTTCGACAAAGTTTCGTTGCCCGAAAACCTCGTCCACCAGCAGGCCTACGGGGCGGCCCCTGAGGCTGGCGAGCAGCAGGCGGGATCGCACCGTCACCTTTGTGCGGGCTCCCAGCAAGAACCAGCCCAGATCCACAATGGTCACCAGGTCGCCCCTGACATTCGCCAGCCCGAGAATCCAGGTCTTGGTGCCTGGAACAGGGGTGTATGCCGGCAGAGGCAAAAACTCGTGGACCTGCTCTACACTGCAGGTGAGGTGATGGTCTCCCAGCGTAAAAATGACGCCGGTGATCTCGCCCATGGCCTGGGAACTGCCGCCTTTGCCGGGCTCAAATGTGGCGGCCTTTTCCTGGTACTCGAGCAGTTTGGCAAACGCCGGATTCATGTTGCCCACTTTCTGGACGCCCACGCATCCACCCATCCCGGCGGTTTATTGAACCGTTGCCTCACTCAGTTGACGTTCTGCTGGATGGCTGCCAGCAGTTCTTCCCGGGTGAAAGGTTTGGTCAGGTAGTGATCTGACCCCACCACGCGCCCTCTGGCCTTGTCGAACAGCCCGTCCTTGCTGGTCAACATGACCACGGGGGTTGAGCGATAGTCTTCGTTGTTCTTGATGATGGCCGTGGTCTGATAGCCGTCAAGCCGGGGCATCATGATGTCGACAAACACCAGGTCTGGTTTGTGACGGGCAATTTTGGACAGTGCTTCAAAGCCGTTCTCTGCGGTGACCACGTTGAAGCCTTCATTGGTCAGCATTGATTCAGCAGACCTTCTTATCGTCGCGCTGTCGTCAACCAGCAGTATGCACCGATCGTCGTCCGTGTGTGGATGGGCGGTTGATTCGCTCTTGGTTTCGTTCATTTTTCTTCCCTGTATGCTGGTGTAGAAATCCTTTCCCCCGGCACAATCAGGCTCAAAAACGAGATGAGCCGTTTGTCGAAAGCCAGTCTACCGTGAGGTTGAAAGGGATACCAGATCCCGCGGCATCATTACTTAAATGTTCATCTGGGCGTGCCTGACCCCGACGCGTGGACGCTGACAACTCTGGAACCCGAACGCGGGGGACAGGATAATGAGACTTTTGATGGAGCAGACCATGGGCAAGCATGATTCCGGCCAGCCGCTGAAAACAGGCGTGGTCATGGACCCGGTCTCCGGCATTGATATCAAAAAGGATTCGACTTTTGCCATGATGCTGGAATCGCAGCGTCGGCAGCATGAGCTGCTGTACATGGAGCCGGGCGATCTGATGGTGGAAGATGGCGTGCCCGTGGCCAGTATGCGCGCCATCGAGGTCGAAGACGACGCGGCTGACTGGTATCGGCTGGGACAGCCAGAGCGGCGTCCCCTGGGCGACCTGGACATCATACTGATGCGTCGCGATCCGCCTTTTGACATGGACTATGTCTATTTGACTTACATCCTGGACCTGGCTGAGCGAGAGGGCGCCCTGGTCATCAATCGGCCTCAGAGCTTGCGCGATGCCAACGAAAAGTTCTTCATCAGCCTGTTCCCGCAATGTTGCGTGCCGGTGGTCATCACCCGAGCGGCCAGCCGCATCAGGCGTTTTGTCGAAGAGCACGGTCTGAGTGTTGTCAAACCGCTCGATGGCATGGGGGGCGAGTCGATTTACCAGCTCAGGCCGGATGATCCCAACCTGAATGTCATCCTGGAGAGCATGACCCCGCAAGATGAGCAGCTGGTGATGGTGCAGCGCTATATCCCCGAGATCAGCGAGGGCGACAAACGCATCTTGTTGGTCGGCGGGGAACCTGTGCCCTACGCACTGGCGCGCTACCCGGGGCCGGGCGATTTTCGGGGCAATCTGGCCAAGGGCGGCACAGGTAAGGGTGTGCCGCTGAGTGAGCGCGACCGGTGGATCGTCAGCCAGGTGGCTCCGGAGCTCAACCGGCGCGGCATCCTTTTCGCGGGCCTCGATGTCATTGGTGACTGGCTCTCGGAGGTCAACGTGACCAGCCCGACCTGTATCCGGGAACTCGACGCCGAGTACGGGCTCAATATCGCCGGGCAATTGTTCGATGTGGCTGAAGGGAGGCTGGGTCAGCGGTAGTGCGGCACTCCGGTATCAATGATCGCCTGGCCGTCAGCCTGGTCCTCGCTATGGGGATTCACGCGGCCCTGGTGCTCGGTTTGGGTTTCATCCTGGAGATTGGAGCGCTGGACGAGGCGGAAGACTCGCTGGATGTCGTCCTGGTTAATTTCAGCTCGGAAGAAGCGCCCGAGGACATCGACTTTCTGGCGCAGGCGAATCAGAAAGGAGGCGGAGACGCGGTGGACGCCGAGCGCCCCACCCAGGAGATTTCCAGCGTGGTGCCCAGCGAGGGCGCCGGCTTGATGCCTGCAACGGCGGAGCCGCTCGCGGCGGAGCAAACGCCAGACACCCGGGAGCAGTTGGTCACCGATGGTGCGCAGCAAGTGGTCCCCGATGAAACCGATATCGAGCAGCCGCCGGTTGAACTGCCCAGCGTGGCCGAGTTGATGAGGCAGCGGATGGAAATCGCTGAGCTCCAGGCCCGGCTGGAGCGGGAGCGGGCGTTCGAGTCGCGTCTGAAACGACGACGTTTTATCTCCGCCAACACCCGGGAATACGAGTTCGCCAGCTACATGCAGGCATGGGTCAGCAAGGTTGAGCGCGTGGGCAACCTGAATTACCCGACAGAGATAAGGCGCCGGCGACTGGTCGGGGATCTTCTCATAACCGTTGGTATCAACCCTGACGGCAGCGTCGAGAGCATTGATATCCGCCGCAGTTCCGGGATGCCGGAGCTGGACGAGGCCGCCCTGAGTATCGTCCTCCTGGCCTCACCTTTTGCTCCGCTCCCTCCTGACATTCGCTCCAAGGTCGACGTGCTCCACATCACACGCACCTGGAAATTCTCCACCGGCCACCGATTCGAGTGAATGTGCCCGGGTGGCTTGACCCACCAACTTGACTTGCGTTGTGTCAGCATCCAGATTCTGGGTATGAACGCAGACAACTCCAAGACCCTTGACGGTTACCTGGATCGGCAGTTGCTGATTGCCATGCCGGCCATGATGGACCCGAATTTTGCCCGCACGGTCACGCTCGTTTGTCAGCACAGCGAAGAAGGCGCCATCGGTATTACGCTCAACCGCAGGTCCCAGTTCACGCTGGGCGAAATTCTCGAGCAGCTGGATATCAGCTGTGAAGATACGGCGGTGAAGGACACGCCCGTGCTGGAGGGCGGCCCTGTCAGTCACGACCGTGGGTTTGTGGTCCACACGCCGCTGGAGGGGTTCGAATCCAGCCTGGCCATCAGTGATGAAATCATGGTCACGACATCACGGGATATCCTGGCGGCGATTGCCCGCGGAGCAGGCCCCAGCCGATTCGTGGTTGCCCTTGGATATGCCGGCTGGGGCGACGGCCAGCTGGAGTCCGAAATGCGGGAAAACGCCTGGCTGTCCGTTCCGGTCGACAGCGGCATCGTCTTCGATTTGCCCTTGAAGGATCGCTGGGAAAAAGCCGTCTCGCGCCTCGGTGTGGGTGTCGAACACCTGCATGGCGTTGGCGGTCATGCCTGAGGCGCAAGCCCCGCGAGGCACCTTGCTGGCATTTGATTTTGGCCTTGCTCGCATCGGGGTCGCCGTTGGACAGACCCAAACGGGTACCGCCAATCCGCTGGAAACGGTGAGCAACACGGGTGACGAGGCCTGGCGGCGAATCCAACAGCTGGTTTCAGAATGGCGGCCCGTGGCCATGGTGGTGGGGCTGCCGCTGGATTCGGAGGGCCTCGATACCGACATGTCACGGAATGCCCGTCGATTCGCGGATACGTTGAGCGATAAAACGGGCCTGCACGTGTTTCTCCAGGATGAGCGGCTTACCTCGAGGGCGGCGGAAGAAGCTTTTGTCGCCATGCGAGCGGCTGGTGCCCGCCGGCGCAGGGACGCGGTTTTAAAAGACGCGTTTGCCGCAAAGATCATCCTCGAAAACTGGTTACAATCCCGCCCCAGACAGATGGGTTGAGGCGCGAGGCATGGCATCCGACAGTCGACCAGGGGCGAAAGGTCTGCGGCCTATTCGCAGCTATGTGCTGCGGCAGGGCAGGCTGACGACCGCCCAGAAGCAGGCGCTGTCCGAGGGGTGGCCGCGTTACGGCGTCGATCCCTCGGTGCGCCTGGACCCGGATGCCGTTTTCGGACGCGCAGCCCCGTTGATCCTGGAAATCGGATTCGGCAATGGCGAGGCGCTGGCGGCACTGGCCCAGGCTGAGCCGGACAAAAATTTTATCGGCGTGGAGGTGCATCAGCCAGGTGTTGGTCATTTGCTGCGCTTGCTTGACGCGGATTCAATTGACAATGTCAGGGTTGTGGCGGTCGATGCCGTAGAGTGGTTGCAGGCGCGCGTACCGGATGCCAGTCTCAGTGGCGTCAGGATCTGGTTTCCTGATCCCTGGCCGAAGAAAAGGCACCACAAGCGGCGACTGGTGCAACCGGATTTTGTTGACCTGCTTGCGCGCAAGGTGGCGGGCGGCGGCGTTTTGCATCTGGCCACGGACTGGGTGCCCTATGCCGAGCACATGTTGGCCGTGTTGTCGGAGCATTCCGGCTTTACCAATCTTTCACCGACCGGAGACTTTTGCGACAGACCCGCGTGGCGTCCGATGACACGATTTGAACGGCGCGGCACGCGGCTGGGACATGAAACCCGCGACCTGCTGTTCGAGCGCTCGCCCGGGCAGCATCCATCTTGAACCTGGCCCATCTCTGAGGCCCACCGGCATCAAAGGCAGCAGGCGCGGCGATGAACCTGGTCAACCGGGCTTTCTGAGCGCGGAACCGCTAATCAGACGCTTCGAGGTATACCCACCCCTTTTCGATCCGGGTTTCAATGGCGCTCAGGCGGTCGCCCTCGCAGGGTCCCGAAAAACAGGCCCCTGAGGTGAGGTCAAAGCTGGCCCCATGATGGGGGCAGATCAGGTTGCCGCGATCATCGAGGAGGTATTCACCGGGTGCGAAAGCAAGGCCGCGACCCTGGTGCGGGCACACGTCCTGGTAGGCCCGGATGCCGGCGGGCGTCTTGAAAAGAACGATGTGGCGGCTGCCCCCGGGGCCTTCGATACGCAGGCCCAGGCCCGAGTCGGGGGGTACATCGACAAGCCGACATAATTTGCGAGACATTGACACTCCCCGGTGCTGGCCGCATGTTGTACAGACACATACCTGCCGGAATTTAGTTGAATGCCATTGTATATCAGCCCGCCCCCCTCCAATCCGTTCACCAGGGTGCTCATGGCCCTGGCGGGATTGTTGGTCCTGATCGGCTCTTTCATGCTGGGCATGGTGGCCTTGGTGGTGGCGCTGAGCCTGGGTCTGCTGGCGGGCATCGTGGTCTGGCTTCGCCTGGCATGGATCCGCCGTAAGCTGAAAAAAGAGGGCGTGAGCGCGTTTACAGCACAAGCCGGGGTGCGTTCCGCTGACGGCGACGCGCTGGAAGCAGAGTACACGGTGGTCGAAAGCCGAAGGGACCCGTGAGCGAGGCAGCTTGTAATAAGCTGGCCGCCGTCTAGACTTAGGGGGAGTTTGGAAAACGGGGAGCGATAGGGATGACTGCAATTTCCTCTATCATTGAAAACAAGGGGTCGATGGTGCTGTCCGTCGAGGAGACGGCAACCGTGCTTGACGCTATCAGCCTGATGGCGGAGGTCAATGTGGGTGCGGTGCTGGTCAAGAAAGGCGACAGCGTGGCGGGCATTTTTACCGAGCGGGACTACTTGCAGAAAATCGCTTTAAACGCGCGCTCCTCGGGCGACACGCCCGTGCGAGAGGTGATGTCGTCACCGGTCATCACGGCCGCGCCCAGCGATTCCACGGAACAGTGCATGGAAACCATGACCCGGTGCCGTTGCCGCCATCTGCCTGTCGTGGATGAAGGAGAGTTGCTGGGCATCGTCTCCATTGGCGACCTGGTCAAAAACCTGCTCGAAGAAAAGCAGTTCGAAGTGCAGCAGCTCAGCGGTTATATCGCCGGCTCATACTGATTCCCTGTCCGGTTCTGCTTTTTCTACCTTCCTGGCGTTTTCCCCGGGTTCAGCCGGTGTGGGCGCTTTTGCTGCGGCGCGTTGAACAGCGTCCAGCGCGCGCTCGATCGCGTGGGTCGCGTTTTCAGTGATACCGCCTTTTTTGGCCTGATCCCGCACCACGGTCTCGGCCCGCTCCAGCAGTTGATCCAGCGTGGGCTCCTGGCCTGTTTCCGGTTCGTGAGTGCCGAAGAGGTTGATCCAGCGCTCCGTTCGCCGCCCCAGTTCGATCACATCCCGAAACTCTTTTTCGGGATAGCCGCCGCCTCTCATAAGACCGACCAAAGCGGCAATCAGGGAGACGGGAACGAGGATCAGATCGCGGAAGCCGTCCGCCGCGAGTTTGAGTTGGAAGACGGCCGCCTCTCTGAACAGCGCCATGCGCTTTCCATCGGTCGATTTACTCATGTTCTGGATCCGTGAAGGTAAACTGGGGTGAGCATATGGCCTGGAGCGCATAAATGAAATACCTGCATACGATGGTCCGCGTCACCGACCTCGACGAGTCACTGGAATTTTATTGCAACCATTTGGGTTTACGTGAAATCCGCCGAAGGGACAGTACCGGTGGCCGGTTCACACTGGTGTTTCTGGCCGCGCCCGGTAATGAAGACGCGCAGGTGGAATTGACGCATAACTGGGATCCGGAGGCGCTTGGCGGTGGAAGAAACTTTGGCCACCTGGCTTACGAGGTCGAGGATATTTACGCGGTTTGTGAACGCTTGCGTGACAACGGCGTGGTCATCCGGCGCCCGCCACGCGACGGCCGCATGGCGTTCGTGCGGTCCCCCGACGGCATCTCCATCGAGTTACTGCAACAAGGCGAGGCGCTGCCACAGCGCGAGCCCTGGGCCAGCATGCCCAACCAGGGCGAGTGGTGAGTGAAATAAAAATCACTCCAGCACCATGAAAACGCCCGGCCATTGCCGGGCGCCCATCATGTCCGTTCAGCGGCAATCAGCGAGGGCTGAGCGCACTACCGCAGGAAGAAGATACAGGCCAACAGGCCGGTGGTGGTCATGACGATGGTGTAGGGCAGGGCGAGCATCACCATGCGCCCGTAACCGAGTCGCACCAGCGGCGCCAGTGCCGAGGTCAGCAGGAACAGGAATGCCGCCTGACCATTGGGGGTCGCTACCGAGGGGATATTGGTTCCGGTGTTGATCGCGATGGTCAGCAGATCAAAATGTTCCCGGGTGATTTCCCCAGCCTGGAAAGCGCCCCAGACCTCGTTGATGTAAACCGTTGCTACGAAGACGTTATCCGATATGGCTGAGAGCACCCCGTTCACCAGGAAAAAGATCGGGATTTGCGCGTCTTCGCTGAACGACAAGGCCCAGTGCAGCACGGGGCTAAAGAGGTGTTGGTCATGAATGACGCCGACAATCGCGAAAAACACGACCAGCAGGGCGGTGAATGGCAGCGCCTCGGCGAATGCATGTCCCAGCCGGTGCTCTTCGGTGATGCCCGACAAGCTGGTGGCGAGCACGATCACGGCGAGGCCAATCAGGCCCACTTCCGCCCAGTGAAAGGCGAGCGCAATCACCAGGAAGACGGCTACCAGGGCCTGCGCGACAATTTTCGCTTTTTGTTTCGGCGTCCGCCTCTCCTGCTCGATCCGGTCATACTCCTCGAGAATGCGCCGCGCGGCCTCGGGCATTTGCGCGCCGTAACCCAGGATGCCCAGCTTCTCCACCACGACACAGGTCAGTAATCCGGCCGCAAAAACCGGCAGGCTGACCGGAGCCATCCGATAGAAAAATTCCATGAATTCCCATCCGGCAATCTGGCCGATCAGCAGGTTTTGCGGCTCGCCAACCAGGGTCATCACGCCGCCCAGGGCGGTTCCAACGGCCCCGTGCATGAGGATATTGCGCAGGTAGGCCCGGAAATTATCCAGGTCTTCTCTCGTTTCTTGCCCGATGCCGGAGTCATCAGCCTGATCATGATCGTCGTCAAAGCCCTTGCCCGAGGTGACCTTGTGGTAAATGCCATAAAACCCGGAAATAACGGTGATGATGACCACGGTGACGGTGAGCGCGTCGAGGAACGCAGAGAGCACGGCGGCGCTGAAGGAAAACATCACGGACAACAGTATTTTTGACCGGATACGGATGAAAATCTTCGCGAACATGGCCATCAGCATGTCCTTGAGGAAGAAAATACCCGCCACCATGAAAATCAACAGCAGGATGACCGAGAAGTTGGCTTCCGCTTCGTGATACACCGTCTCCGGGCTGGTCATCCCCAGGATGACCGCCTCCAGGGCGAGTAGCCCGCCAGGCTGCAGCGGATAGCATTTCAGCGCCATCGCCAGGCAGAAAATGAACTCCAGGACCAGTAGCCAGCCCGTCACAAACGGACCCAGCACGTGCAGGAAAATCGGATTGAGAACGAGAAACACAACGATCGTCAATTTGTACCAGTCAGCTGAGTAACCGAGGAAATTGCGCAGCAGCGCTTGGGAAATGGTGTGATTCATGCTCTGTCAGTCCGTCTCATTCAAGTGGTTATGGGTGGTTTTTACCGGCAGAATTTATGCCAAAGGGCAAACTTTAAGCTAAAAGGGCACTGGAGTACCAATGGAGCGGGCCCCCTCGGCCTTCGAATGCGTGCCCGGATGCCCGATTTGCTCCGCCGAACGCGGCAAAGTACAATATATCGCTTAATCTTTATAGAAAGATATATAACCTTGGAGATCTTCCTGAAATGAGTGATTACCTGTTTACATCAGAGTCGGTTGCGGCCGGCCACCCTGACAAGCTGGCGGACCAGGTTTCGGATGCCGTGCTGGATGCGTTGATCGCGGAAGACAAACACGCGCGCGTGGCCTGTGAAACTTTTGTCAAGACGGGCGTCGCGATCGTTGGCGGGGAGATCACGACTTCAGCGTGGGTTGACCTGGAAGACCTCATTCGCAAAGTCATTTGTGATATTGGCTACACCAGTTCCGATGTCGGCTACGACGGGCATACCTGCGGGGTCATCAACATCATCGGCAAACAGTCGGAAAACATCGATCGTGGCGTCAGCCGCGAGCGGCCTGAGGACCAGGGCGCGGGCGACCAGGGGCTGATGTTCGGTTATGCCACCAACGAAACCGACGTTCTGATGCCAGCGCCCATTTACTATGCGCATGAGCTGATGAAACGCCAGAATGAGGTTCGCGTGGGCACCGATGACGGTCGTCGTCATTTGCGCCCGGACGCCAAGAGCCAGGTCACGTTCCGCTACGAGGACGGGCGTCCGGCGGGTATTGATGCCGTCGTGCTCTCAACGCAGCACAGCCCGGACTCTTCCCAGGAGCAGCTGCGCGAGCTGGTGATGGAGGAAATCATCAAGCCCGTGCTGCCGGCAGGGTGGCTGAACGGCAACACCAAGTACCACATCAATCCGACCGGCGCTTTTGAAATCGGCGGGCCCGTGGGAGACGCGGGTTTGACGGGACGCAAGATCATTGTGGACACCTACGGCGGTATGGCGCGCCACGGCGGCGGCGCGTTCTCCGGCAAAGACCCCTCGAAGGTGGACCGCTCGGCCGCTTACGCGACCCGTCACGTGGCCAAGAATATCGTGGCGGCGGGCCTGGCGGATCGGGCGGAAGTACAGGTGAGTTACGCGATCGGCGTGGCGGAGCCGACGTCCATCAGTATCGATACCTTCGGGACCGAAAAGATTCCCGTGCGAACCATCGAGCAGATCGTGAGGCAGGAATTTGACCTGCGTCCGTACAGCATCATTCACTCACTGGATCTGATCCGCCCGATCTACCGGCCGTTGTCGGCCTACGGCCACATGGGCCGCGAAGATCTTGGCGTGAGCTGGGAGAAGCTTGACCGCGTAGACGACCTGAAGTCCGCGGCTGGCATGGACTGAATAACTACCCAAGCGCCGAGGAGCGCTGCGACCCGGCTGTTGAAGCGGCCAGGCCAGGCTCGGCGCGCGGGTGACTTGAACCAACTGCGCTCGTTGTAAAACAGGAGTTATCACAATGAGTGCTGCTATTGAACAACTGAAGCAACCCGCCTATCACGTGGCGGATATTTCGCAGGCCGAGTTCGGTCGCCGTGAGATCGCCATCGCCGAGACGGAAATGCCGGGCTTGATGGATATCCGGGCTGAGTATGCCGATGAACAGCCCTTGAAGGGCGCACGGATTGCCGGCAGCCTGCACATGACCATCCAGACGGCGGTCCTGATCGAGTCGCTGGAAGCGCTGGGCGCTGACGTGCGCTGGGCTTCCTGCAATATCTATTCCACGCAGGATCATGCTGCCGCCGCGATCGCAGCGGCGGGTACACCGGTGTTCGCCTTCAAGGGCGAGACCCTGGACGAGTACTGGGATTTCACGCACCGCATTTTCGAGTGGACGGATGAGAACGGTCAGCAGACCTTCGCCAACATGATTCTGGACGACGGCGGTGACGCCACCCTGCTGCTCTACCTGGGCTCACAGGCCGAGACCGACCCCAGCGTACTGGACAACCCGGGCAGTGAGGAAGAGGTTGCCCTGTTCAACTCCATTCGCAAGCGGCTGGATACCCGTCCCGGTTGGTACTCCAAGGCATTGGCCGCCATCCAGGGTGTCACCGAAGAGACCACCACCGGCGTGAAGCGCCTGTATCAGATGGCCAAAGAAGGCACGCTGCCGTTTCCGGCCATCAACGTGAATGACTCGGTGACGAAATCCAAATTCGACAACCTTTACGGTTGCCGTGAGTCGCTGGTCGATGGCATCAAGCGCGCGACGGACGTGATGATCGCGGGCAAGATCGCGGTTGTGGCCGGTTATGGTGACGTCGGCAAGGGCTGTGCCCAGTCATTGCGGGGTCTGGGCGCCACGGTCTGGGTGACCGAGATTGACCCGATCTGCGCGCTGCAGGCGGCGATGGAAGGTTACCGGGTTGTGACGCTGGACGAAGCGGCCGCGGAGGCGGATATATTCGTGACCGCCACGGGTAACTATCATGTGATCACGCACGACCACATGCGAAACATGAAGCACCAGGCCATCGTGTGCAACATCGGCCATTTCGACAATGAGATCGATGTGGCCAGCCTGAAGCAGTATGACTGGGAAAACATCAAGCCGCAGGTGGATCACGTCATCTTTCCGGACGGCAAGCGCATCATCCTGTTGGCCGAGGGCCGCCTCGTCAACCTGGGATGCGCAACGGGTCATCCGAGCTTCGTGATGTCCAACTCGTTCACCAACCAGGTCCTGGCTCAGATTGAGCTGTTTTGTCATGGCGAGCGCTATGAGCACCAGGTTTACGTGCTGCCCAAGCACCTGGACGAGAAGGTGGCGCGGCTGCATCTGGACCGTATCGGCGCCCACCTGACCGATCTCAGGCGGGATCAGGCGGATTATATCGGTGTCGACGCGCAAGGCCCCTACAAGCCAGAGCATTACCGGTACTGATTCGCAGAGGCCGACAGGAACCAACAGGCTATGAACGGACGCCCGAGAGATCGGGCGTCATTTTTTGGAAAAGCGCGCCCCGCCCGGGCCGCGCGCTCGTGTATCAAAGCGGCAGGAATCTGTGAGCCATACGCCCATTTCTTTCGAGTTTTTTCCGCCCCGGAACGAGGAGCAAAACCGATTACTGGATGCCACCTGGCATCGATTGGTACGGTTTGAGCCCGAGTACTTTTCGGTGACCTTCGGGGCCGGCGGTTCCCGTCTCACGGCCACACACGAGGCCGTGCTCAGACTGTCCCGGGATTCCGGTGTCGATGTCGCACCCCATATTTCCTGCATGGTCGGCAGCCGACAGCGACTGCGCCACTTTCTCGAGGAGTACAAACGCGCCGGTGTCAGCCGCCTGGTGCTGCTCCGAGGTGACTGGCCGGACGGGCAGGCGCAGCCGGGAGATTTTCGACATGCCGATGACCTGGTTTCCTTCGTGCGCGCACACTACGGTGACACCTTCACGATCGAGGTCGGTTGCTATCCTGAATTCCATCCTGAGTCCGCCACGCCTGAGCTCGACCTGAGGTATTTCAGGCAAAAGGTGGATGCGGGCGCCGACGGCGCCATTACCCAGTATTTTTACAATGCGGACAGCTATTATCGATTTGTCGAGGACTGCCGCGTGGCCGGGATCCGTATTCCGATCAGGCCGGGGATCATGCCGATCACCAACTACCGGCAGTTGGCGCGCTTCTCACAGACCTGCGGTGCTGAAATTCCTCGCTGGATCATGCAGCGCCTGGAGGCCTGGGGCGATGACCTTGCGTCTATCCGGTCCTTCGGGCTGGATGTGGTGGCCCGTCTGTGCGAGCAATTATTGCGCGATGGCGCACCTGGCCTGCACTTCTATACCCTCAACCGGTCGCAGGCCACCGAGCAGTTGCTGGAGCGGGTTTTTCCGCAGCCATGATGCGCGCCAGGCCCGGCTCGCGGCCTCCATTGAGCGTGCGGGCGGGGTGTGAGTAGCCGCCAGGGCAATGCCTTTTACCGGTGTTGGAGTCTTCAGGTCTGCGCTTTACGGCTCGTTCCCGTAAATCCCAACGAATAATTCCCCTTCGGCGTTGATGCTGGCGCGGTACATGCCCCTGGTATTGAATGGCATGGCGATGTCGCCGTCCGGGCCCATGATGATGACACCGCCCTCGCCGCCGACGTCCCGCAGGATGCCGTTGATCACCGTGTCCCCGGCTTCGGTGACGCTGGCGCCGCTCTTCACCCGGTTGCAAATGTTGAAGGCGACGACGTGGCGAATGAAGAACTCACCGTGTCCGGTGGCGCTGACCGCGCAGCTGTCATTCGAAGCATAGGTTCCGGCACCGATAATGGGTGAGTCGCCCACGCGCCCGAAGCGCTTGTTGGTCATTCCGCCCGTCGAGGTCCCCGCGGCCAGGTTGCCCCGTCCGTCAAGCGCCACCGCCCCCAC
>WTJD01000165.1:24617-36417 GCA_011524975.1 Lysobacterales bacterium | reverse complement strand
GCGAAGTACAGTGTCGAAGAGACCGGCCGGCCGCTGATCGAGTGGGTGGCAGACGCCCACAAGGCAAAACGGCTGCCGAGGCAGATCCCGGCGCCCGCCGAACTGCGCACGCCGCCCTGGCGTGAGCGCCTGGGACGCATGGTTGAGCTCCGAAAAGGCTTCTATCACCCGCGCTTACCGGAGGAGCAGGCCGCCCACCCTGGAACCCCTCAGCTGGGTCGCAGAATTCGCTGGCTGGCACAGGCGGGCAGCGCATTTCTGAAAGCACCGGTGTATTCCCTGCAACGCTTGATATTCCGGCCCCGTGAACATCAGGGCATCATCCTGATTACGCGCGGCGACCTGTTCCCGGCCGATCACGGCGCGGCCGTGAAAATTGTTGAAACCGCCAGGGGGCTGTCGTTTCAGGGCGTGCCCGTGGCGATCGTCACCGACCACCGCAAGTACTGGTGGGAAGTGAGCGAGGGCAAGCTCGAGCGCCGGCGCGTTCCCTGGTGGATTCGCCTGCTGTCGCCACCCGAGAAAGCCACCAAGGCCATGCACTACAGCAAGGACATTCCTCTGAACAATGCCTTCCTGTACCTGCCTATCAGCGATCGCAGCTTCTTCTACCGAACGCTCCATGTCGGCAGGAAGATAGGCGCAGGCACCCTGCAAGCTGAATTTCCGGCCTACGTTCAGCCCGGCGTGCACGCCCGGGGCATTCTCGACGCGCGGCTGGTCCTGGTGCAGCACAACGTGGAATACGAACGGCTGCGCTCGCAAGTAAAAGAACTGACGCAGGAGCAATACCAGCGCTACAAGTCGATCGAGATCGACCTGTGTAACCAGTGCGATGTGGTCATCTGCGTATCCGATAACGACCGGCAGAAACTGGCCGAAGACGGCGTCGATCTGGACCGGCTGTATACCGTACCGCACGGCGTTGACCTGGAGCAGTTTGAACTGCCGCCGGAGCCGACTGCCAGGGAACGGTTCGGAATCCCGGAGTCAGCGCCCCTGCTGGTCTACCACGGCACATTTTCCTACCCCCCCAACCTGCAGGCGCTTCGTGTATATGCACGTGAACTTCTGCCCCGCCTGGAACAGCTGGGACACGAATGCCACGTGCTCGCCGTCGGCAGGGAACCGCCGGCGAAGAGCCCGCATCCGCGCATTCACCTGACCGGCAGCGTCGATAAGGTCGGCCCCTGGCTAAAAGCCGCGGACCTGGCAGTCGTCCCCCTGCTCGATGGAGGGGGTACCCGAATGAAGATCATCGACTGTTTTGCAGCAGGCACGCCCGTGGTCAGCACGTCCAAGGGCATCGAAGGCATTCCTGTCATCAACGGCCAGCAAGCCCTGGTCATCGATGATTGGGATGACATGGCGGAGTCGATCGCCCGCCTCATCAGCAACCCGCCGGCCGCGGAGGCATTGGCGAAATCCGCCCGCGAGATGGCCGATGCCATGGACTGGAAATCCATTGCTGCCGAGTACGTAAGGATTTTTGAGTCACTGGACAGCCAGAAGACCGGCTGATCAGGCGGCGCCCTGTTTTTTTGCCACCTTGTCCCGCAGATAAACGGGCTGCGCCTGAAACGCGGGCAAAGCCTGATTCGAGCCCAGCCAGTCACGCGCAAGCGAGGTCATGACCGCAGCACGAGGCCAGAGGTCCGGCAGCACATCATCCAGGCTGCCCGAGCAGTCCGACAGGGCTGCATAGCGCGCGAATCCGCAGCCCACCCCCGTCAAGCCGGCCCGGGCCAGCCGGGCGGCCTGCTCCGGCGAGCACACCCGCTCGGAATCGGCCGGGCGCATGATGCCAAGGTCATCGCAGCGGAAAACACCGGCAAAGACCTCGCCCATGCGCGCGTCCAGGGCCACGAGCGCGGCCTTCGCCCCCGTATCAGCCGCCACCTGCGCGGCAATCTGCAGTGACGAGAGGGGCACCACGGGCACTTCCGCGCCCCAGGCCAACCCCTGGACCACGCTGATGCCAATCCGCAGGCTGGTAAAACTGCCCGGCCCCCGGCTGAAGGCGATGGCATCGAGTTGCGGCAGCGCCAGCCCCGCTGACGAGAGCAGCGCTTCCACCCACGGCAAAACCTGCTCGGCGTGCCCTCTGGGGGTCAGCTCATAGCGTTCCAGGTTCCGCTCTGGGGTCGAAAGCGCAACAGAACACGCCTCCGATGCCGTTTCAATCGCCAGGATGTTCAAAGAAACCCACGGCCTCCATCATGTCCCGGGTCTGCCTCATCGGCGGCAAGCTGTCGAGAAACGCAGCCCCGTAATTCTTGGTCAAGATTCTTGGATCGCATATTACCAGCACACCCCGGTCATTGACGTCCCTGATCAGTCTGCCCGCACCCTGCTTCAGGGTAATGACCGCCCTTGGCAAATGCAGCGCGGTGAAAGGGTTCTCCCCGGATTGGCGCAACTCGTCCCCGCGCGCCGCCAGAACAGGATCATCCGGCGCCGCAAAAGGGAGTTTGTCAATGACCACCAATGATAAGGCCTCACCCATCACGTCCACCCCCGCCCAGAAACTGGAAGTGCCCAGCAACACGCCATTGCCGGAGGAGCGGAACCGCTCCAGCAACACGCTGCGAGGCCTCTCACCCTGTATGTACAAGGGGAAGTCCACGTGGTCAGAGAGCATGGCTGCCGCCTTCTGCAGAGCGCGGTGGGAGGTGAACAACAAGAACGCCCGGCCGCCGGAGGCCTCCAGCAGGGGCAGCACCTGTTGCAGGACGTGCTCGATGAATTCAGGATCACGAGGCTCCGGCATGCGCTCCGGCAGCCAGAGCAGCGCGTGATTCTGATAATCGAACGGCGAGTCCAGTTGGAGTGTATCCGCATCCTCGAGGCCCATGGTGCGGGTGAAATGCGTGAACTCACCGCTGACCGAGAGTGTGGCTGAGGTCAATACCCATGCCGCCTCCTGCTGCTCCCGGAACTCCGTGAACACGGTGGATACATCCAATGGGGTAATGTACAGGGCAAACCCTTTGCCCCGGCGCTCAAACCAGCGCACCTCACCCGGCGAAGCAGCGTGATCCAGGCGATCAAACATCAGCTGCAGTTCATCGCGCCGCTGGATACAGGCCTCCACGCCTCGGCTGCTGCCATCCAGCGCGGCCAGGGCCGGCGCCAGGTCCGCCACGGCCTGATCCAGCGCCTGCAGCCCGGTTCGCAATTCCTGGCGCTCCACCAGCGTCTGCCAGGAGCCACGTTCGGGCAAATGTTCGCTGAACAATGCCTGCAGGCGCTTGAGCGCGCTGCGACACTGTTCCACGGGCTCGGCGGTCACGGCAAGCCCCGCGGTCTGCTTGCCCGACTCGGCCAGAATATCCTGGCACAGGTCCCGGATCTGGCGGGCTGAAATGGAGGCGCTGAAAAATTGCGAGGCAACCTCAGGCGCGCCGTGCGCTTCATCGATAACGAACGCGCCGGCACCGGGCAGAACCTCACCAAAGCCGCTTTGTTTGATGGCCATGTCAGCAAAAAGCAGGTGATGATTGACGATCACGATATCCGCCTCCTGCGCGGCCTTGCGCGCGTTGGCAACGTGACAGTCCTCGAAGCGGGGGCATTCCCCGCCCAGGCAATTATCCGGCGTGGAGGTGACAAACGGCCACAGCCCGCTGTCATCGGAAATGACCTCGGTCACGCTGAGATCGCCATCCGCTGTCCGCCCGGACCACTCGTAAACCGCCTCCAGCTCCGCAACGGCCTGCCGGGAGGGCAGTTCTCCAGATTCCCGGGTTTGGGCCATGCGATAAAGGCACAGGTAGTTTCCCCGGCCTTTGAGCATGGTGGTTGCAGGCGTTACGCCCAGCGCCCTTGCCACCATGGGCACGTCGCGGAAATAGAGTTGATCCTGGAGGGTCTTGGTGCCGGTCGAGATGATGGTTCTCTTTCCTGCGAGCATCACCGGCACCAGGTACGCCAGCGTTTTTCCAATCCCGGTTCCCGCCTCGGCTACCAGCAGACCTTCCCCAGCGAGCGCCTCTTCGATGGCCTCGGCCAGCTCGATCTGCTCGCCACGCGGCGCGAAACCTTCCAGCACAGAGGGAAACGGGCCATCAATGCCCAACAGGGAACGAAGCTGTCCCGGCGAGTCATCCAAGGTGGGTGCTCACAGTGAAGGTGGACGCGTATTCATGCACTGCCCCGCTCGCTGCTCTGCTTCAAGAGACCCGCCAGCATCTCCCAGGTGGTCGCGCGCGACGGAAATGGTGCGCCAGTTACGGGCGCAAATTTCACCAACGCGCGGGCCGATATCGTAAGAGCGCACCGCGAAACTGAGCGCCTGCTCGAAGTCATCCATCTGCAGCTTCACCTCTGCCATGTGCTGCAGGATTTCGGGATCCCGCGGCCTGATCCTGAGCGCGCGCTCAAGCAGCACGGCCGCGGTGGCGTAATCTCCTGAGCGCTCCGCGTCATCGGCCTGCTCCATCAACTGAACCACTGCCGGATTTTGCAACGGGTATACCTGGACCCCCGCGCTTTCCTCCGAGGCCGGGGCCCGGACACGACGGGTGACTTCTCGCTCCTCCACGGGAGCGGGTTGCGGGCTGGTACAGGCGCTCAACAGCAAGCCCAGCAAAACAACCCACCAAAAACGACTATCGATCAAACCACTTCCTCCAGAAAGACTTGCGCTCCGAGCGTTCCAGCCTGGCCAGGCAGGGAGACTCGCTTTTTGGCTCGGAGCCGGAAACAAACGGCCATTGTACGGCTCCCTCGCAGGAAGCGTCGCTGCGCGCGTCCGGGTCCAGTTCCACCCAGGTCCAGTAGGCGCCCTCCGGCATGTCCAGGCTGACGGACTCGGCCGGAAGACCGGAAAACAGGCGCGCCCAGAGGCGCATGGCAGCGTTGCTTCCAGTGACGCCCGCCGGCCCGTTGTCATCCCGTCCGACCCAGGTCACGGCCAGGCGGTCTCGGGAGTATCCGACAAACCAACTGTCTCTTCGTTCATTGGTTGTGCCGGTTTTACCGGCGACGCGCACGTCGCGGCCCATCAACTGGGGCAGATTCCTGGCTGTTCCCTCCGTCACGACCCGCGTGAGCGCGTAGTTGAGGACTGCAATGGCGTCGCGTCGCTCCAGCGGCAGCATGCGCAGCGGATAGCGTTGCAGCGTCCGGCCCTCCGGCGTCTGCACGGCAGTCACGGACCGGAGTGGAACGGTGAAACCGCCGGCTGCGATCGACTGGTACGCCTGCGCCACCTCCATGGGCGTCAACTCGACCGCGCCCAGCAAGGTCGCCGGAACCGGCTCGACATCCACCTCCACGCCCAACTGTTCCAGCTTGGCGACGAGATGCTGCACACCCAGCCGCATGCCCAGTCGAACCGTGGCCAGGTTAAGGGAACCCGTCAGCGCATCGACCAGCCGAACGCTGCCGCGGCTCTTCCCGTCGTAGTTTTTCGGAGCCCACAAAGATCCATCAGGCTGTCTGAGCTGAATCGGCTCATCCTCGATGGGGGTGAGCAGGTTGAAATCACTGTCATGCTCGAGCGCGACCAGGTAAACCAGCGGCTTGATCACCGAGCCGACCTGCCGGCGCGCGTCCAGGGCACGGTTGAACCCAGCGCGGCCCGGGCTGGCGTCACCCACGAGCGCCCTGATTTCTCCGCTGGAGACATCGGCCAGCACCATCGCGGCCTGCAGGCTTTCAGGCAGGCCCCGAGCGGCCAGGTCTCCCATGCCGCTCTTGACCGCCACCTCTGCGCGGGCCTGGTCGGACGGGGACAGCGTGGTAAAAATGCGCAGACCCCGATTACGAAGATCTTCCTCCCGGTAGACCTTCCGCAGCTGTCGCTTGACCAGTTCAACGAAGGCCGGATAGCGATTGGCGCTGGCGCCCGGCCGGCGGGTGACATCCAGGGGCCGCTGCTGCCATTGTTCTTTTGCCGTTGCCGTCAACAGGCCGGTCTCGGCGAACACCTCCAGCACCTGGTTGCGCCGCTCCAACGCGCGCTCCGGGTTGCGCCGCGGATTGTAGAGTGACGCGCCTTTGACCATTCCGACCAGCAGCGCGACCTGGTGGGGCTGCAACTGCGCCAACGGGGTCGCAAAGTAAAACTCGCTGGCCCGGGCAAAACCATGAATGCCGTGACTGCCCTGCTGACCCAGGTAAACCTCATTGATATACGCCTCGAGGATTTCGGGCTTGTCGTAATGCCACTCCAGCAGCAAGGACATGGCGGCCTCGTTCAGCTTTCGGACCAGGGTGCGCTCACTGCTCAGGAAATAATTCTTCACCAGCTGCTGTGTCAGCGTGCTGCCCCCCTGGACCGCTTTACCTGCCCTGATATTGGCCAGCAAAGCGCGCCCGATACCACGCAGATCAATGCCCGGATGGTGTTTGAACTGCCGGTCCTCAACCGCCTGCAGGCCTGTGATCAGCAAGTCGGGAACCTGGGCGATGGACACCAGCGTGCGATCTTCCTCGTGGAGCGGATAAATGGAGGCGATTTCGGCGGGGTCGAGGCGCTCCAGGTCAATCGCCTCGCCCGTGTCGAGCCGGCGCACCGAGGTAACGCCTGCGGCTCCAAGCTGAATCTCCAATTCCAGCGCCGGTTCCAGCGCATCATCGAAGGTAAAGCTTCGCCGGTGCACGCGAAACTGTCCGCCCGACCGGTCATAGGTGCCGGCAACACCCGCGCCGCTTAGCTGCCGGTAGCCGGATGCGTCCAGCTCACTCAGCAGGTCCTGAGCGGTCAGGGCTCGACCCGGATATATGCTCAGTGGCCTGGCATAAACCCTGCTCGGCAAATCCCATTTGCGGCCCTCGAATTCGTCCGTAACCCGGTAATCCAGCCATGCCAGCCAGGGTATACCCACCCCCAGGACCACACCCGACAGAAACAGGGAAAACCGCCATACGGCGGCCCTCAGCGCCCCCCGCTTCCTGGCTTTGGCCTTCGCTTTGCGCTTCCTTGTCGCTTTCTTCATTCGTATAAAACCGGGTAGCCCAAGACCCCTGTTACCGTGACATCAGCAGCAGGATTTAAGATAATCACGTGTTGACCATACGACAGACTGCCATCACATGATGTCGACGCTGGAATCGGCCATTGTCCGTTCCAGATGCTGATCGATATTCATTGAACCAAAGCCATAACAGGAAGCTCCAGCTGTCATTCTAATGCCTGCACGTAGGACAACAACCGGAAAAATCCGCTCAGATGGCAAATGGCCCATCGTGTTTCTCCATGCGCAGGGCACCGCACCGGCCGACCCTGCCTGGCTCAAGGAGATCCTGAAGCTGGAGGGGCAGTTTTTTAGCCACGCCGAACTGGAAGGCGTTCAGAAAACACGCCATCGGCTTGAAGACCTGGGTGCGCTGATCGACGAATTGACTGAGATCGCGCCAGGCTGTCCACTCATTCTCATTCGTGCGGGCCTCACCCCCCGGCCAGACCAGTTGGAAACACTGGTGGAGTTGTTGCAGGCGCCCGATGGGCCATTGGCCCTGACCGTCACCAGTAACGGTGCGGGCGAGTGCAACCCGTTTGCGTCGCTGCCGCTGGACGGCAACCCGAAGCCGGGCCAGCTGCGCGAGGCCGTGGCGCTGATGGGGCGGCGTCAAATTCACCGCTGGTCATGGTGGCCCGAGCACTTGCTGGCGCTGTCGCCGGAAGCATGCCGCCGGATCAGGGACGCCATGCCCACAAAACACACGGCAGTCTCCACGCTGAGCGGCGGCCTGGGTCTGGTTGAGTGGTTGTACGTGCCCGACCTGCGGTCCCCTCAGTCAAAGGCGCCGCGACTGGAACCCACCGAATCGGCGCGGCCCATGCCTTGGGGCTTGCTGTCCACACAACTGCTGAACTGGCTGAACTGCGGAGCGCCGGACATCCGTCCTGCGGGCACCGACGATCAGGCAGTCACACTGCACATTACGCATAGCTGGGGCGGCGGCGTCGCGCTGTGGACGCGCTCGTTCATTGAATCAGATACCTCTGGCAGGCACTTGCAGCTTCGATCTGAAAGCATCCAGCCGGAACAGGGTCACGGGCAGCAACTGGCGCTGTACAGCCAAGCAGAGCCAGAGGCCCCGCTGGCCACCTGGTGCCTGCAGCCGCCCATTCAGTCCGTCGAATCCCACAATGCCCAGTACGCGGAAGTCCTCACCGCCATTTTTTCCCGATTCCGCGTGGGCCGGGTGCTGGTGTCATCACTGGTTGGCCACAGCCTGGACGCGTTAAGGACTGGTCTTCCCACCATCCAGGTGATGCACGATTATTTTCCTTTGTGGCCGTTGTTGAGCGTGCACCCTGCCGACTACACCGACAACGGCGACATCGACCTGGCAGCCGCGCTCTCCGACCAGGCCGACAACATGGAGTTCATCGATCACGACATCGATGCATGGCGTTCGATACGCGCCGATTACGTCTCTGCGGTCACGCAGCCAGGCGTACACCTGGCCGCGCCCAGCGCGTCTGTCATTGAGTTGAGCAGGCAACTGGAGCCCGCGCTGCGAGATATCGACATCAGCCTGATCCCACATGGCGCCCCACCCCTGGAACAGGCAAGGCCGATTCCACCGCGGCGGCGCGAGGACGAAAAGCTGAGGCTCCTGGTACCCGGAAGAATACAGCCAGGCAAGGGGAAGCAACTGCTGCTGGACAGCCTGCCTCAATTGACGCGATACGCCCACGTCTACCTGCTGGGAACGGGTAAGAACGGTGAAGATTTCTTCGGCCTGCCGGGCGTGTCGGTGGTATTGCAGTACGAGCGTGAGGCGCTGCCGGACCTGCTGACCGACCTGGGGCCGCATGTTGCGGCACTGCTGTCGGTGGTGCCTGAAACCTTCAGCTACACCCTGACCGAACTGCAACAGTTCGCGCTGCCGGTGATCGCAACGCGACGCGGCAGCTTCGCCGAACGTATCGACCACGGCGTGAATGGCTGGTTGATCGAGCCCGACCCGGGCGAGCTGATCAGCGCGGTCAAGCACCTGCTTGACCATCCCTCTGACCTGGAGCAGATGGCAACGGCGCTGCGCTCGCAGACGATGGCGGATATGCAGTCGATGCTAAGGGCGTACAACGAGCTTTGCCCGGTCGGCGACGCACCTGGGACCACCATCGCCGATGCGCTGGACCTGGCGCAATCGCAGGCGCAATCGCAGGCCGGCCGTGCCGTGAGCAGCCAGGTGCTGGCGGCTCGAGAGCGCGCTCGGCGTGAGCTGGCGGAGCGCGAGATGGTTCAGCGCTCGCAGTGGGCAGCAAAGGCCAACGCGGAGGTGGAAACAGCACGATCCCGCCTGGCGGACCTGAATACTGAACTCGAGGAGCGAACCGCCTGGACCCAACAGCTCAACGAGGAACTGGAGGCGGAGCGCTTACAACTCGATGCCGTCAACGTGCGTCTTGCCAAAACGAGAAAATCGCTGCACCAGAGCCGCAACGATCTTCAGACTGCGATGTTCCTGCAATATGAAACTGACCAGGAGCGCCAGAAGCTTAAGGAAACCCAGGACCTCATACTGGCCAGCTTCTCATGGCGAGTGACGCGGCCCCTGCGCGCGTTGCGCAGGGCCCTGCGCAACGCGAAACAGGCACGGGTCTACAACCCCGCCCGATGGCCACTTTTATTGTCAAAACTGGTCAGGCACCTCGCCACCGGGGGCCTTGCCGGCACCCTTCAGCGGATGCAGGCGCCGTCGCAGTCGGAAACAGCCACGTCCCGGGCATCTCCCACCGCCGACCCCGCCGAGCGTCGCGACCGGCCGAATTCCGCGGGCCCGAGAACCAGCGCCGAAGAACCCGTCAAGGCACGGTCGGGCGATTCGGCAACCGCCACGTCCACGGGCCAGGATGAGGTGGAGGCGCCGCTTCGCTTCGAGACCGGGGAGAGCCCGGCGGTCAGTATCGTCATACCTGCCTTCAACCAATGGCCCTACACGCGAAGATGCCTTGAAAGCCTGCTCAATGCCGGCAGCCAGACAAGCTTCGAGGTTATCCTGGTGGACGACGCTTCCAGCGACCAGACTCAAAAAGCCGTACAACAGGTGCATGGCATCCAATACCTCCGAAACGAAGAGAACCAGGGCTTCATCCGAAGCTGCAACCGTGGGGCGGAAAGCGCGCGCGGGGCTTTCCTGGTATTCCTCAACAACGACACCGAGGTGTCTGAGGGCTGGCTGGAACGGCTGGCTGAAACCTTCGAGCGCGTGCCCGATGCCGGGTTGGTCGGCGCCAAGCTCGTCTATCCCAACGGCCGGCTGCAGGAGTGTGGCGGGCTGATTTTCAGCGACGGTGACGGCTGGAACTACGGCAAGCATGATGACCCGGAAAAGCCCGAATACCAGTACCTGCGAGAAGTCGATTACTGCTCGGGCGCCTGCATCATGTTGCGCACGCCCGTATTCCGTGAGCTGGGTGGATTCGACGAGGTGTATGCGCCCGCCTACTACGAGGACACGGACCTGGCGTTTCGGATTCGCGCGCACGGCCTCAAAGTCCTGGTGCAGCCCGAGTCGGTTGTCATTCATCATGAAGGCATCACTTCCGGCACGGACACCTCCTCGGGCACCAAGCGATACCAGGCCATCAACAGAGAAACCTTCCTGGAGCGCTGGCAGGCGCAGCTGAAAGAGCAGCCGGCGCATATTTCGGATCCGGAAGACCTGGCCCAGGTCAGGAGCGCGCGCGACCATGGTTGCAGGGGCAAAGTGCTGGTCATCGACGCCACCACGCCCGAACCGGACCAGGATTCGGGCAGCGTCAGGCTGACCAACATCATGCGCTGCTTCCGGGACCTGGACTACACGGTCACCTTTTTCGCAGACAATCGTCTGCATGCCGGCCGCTACACGCAGGCTCTGCAGAGAGACGGCGTCGAGGTGCTTTACCTGCCCTGGCATGATCCGGTGAAAGCATTTTTTCGCGAGCGCGGGGCGGAGTTTGACGCCATCTTCATCAGCCGGCACTACATCGCCGTGAATTACCTGTCCCTGTTGAAGCAACACTGCCCCGACGTGCCACTGATCTTCGACACGGTCGACTTGCACTACCTGAGAGAGCAACGCCTGGCCGAACTCGAAGACAGCAAGACCCTTCGCCAGGTGGCCCGGCAAACCCGCCGTTCGGAGTTGGGCGTGATCCACGCAGCGGATGTGACGGTGGTGGTCAGCCCCGCAGAAGTCGAGGTGCTGAAAAAGGACGCTCCAAGCGCGGACGTGCACGTGCTCTCCAACATCCACGAGGTGCCCGGCTGCCGGAATGATTTTTCACAGCGCAAGGACCTGTTTTTCGTCGGCGGTTATCAGCACCCGCCTAATATCGATGCCGCGTGCTGGTTCGCGCGCGATGTCTGGCCCCTGGCACGGGATCGGCTGCCCGGTGTCACATTCCACCTGATCGGCAGCAAAGCGACGGATGAAATCCGTGAACTGGCCGGCAATGGCGTCGTCTTCCACGGCTTCGTGGAAGACCTCGAGCCCTGGCTCGACGGCTGCCGCCTCGCGGTGGCTCCCCTGCGCTACGGGGCAGGCGTCAAGGGTAAGGTCAACATGAGCATGAGCTACGGCCAGCCCGTGGTGGCCACGCCGGTCGCCGTTGAGGGCATGCACGCAGAAAACGGTCGCGAGGTGCTGATCGCCGAGACCCCGAAGGCATTCGCAGACGAGATCGTGCGCCTCTACACCGACGAAGCGTTATGGCGAAGCGTCTCGGCCGCCGCGGTTGAAAATGTCCAGCAGCATTTCTCTCTGGACGCCGCGCGCCGAAGCCTGGAAGCGCTTATGCAGTCCCTGGCGGACAGGGGCTGACCACTGGGCTGACCACTGGGCTGACCAC
>WTJD01000165.1:0-24517 GCA_011524975.1 Lysobacterales bacterium | reverse complement strand
GGGATTGACTACTGGGGCTGGCCGCCGCCGCGATCGTCCATCATTCAGGCCGATTCGCGCAGCCGGCGGGCCTCGGTGACATTGCGAACATTGCGCAGGCGGTTGAGGAGTTCGCTGAGCTGATCGTAGCCGCTCACCCTCGCGTGCAGCCTGATCGAGACTTCGTCATGATCCGGATCGAGCTGGCTGCTGATGTCGGTAATGCTGACCTCGGAGGCCGACAGCGTGGCCGAGATATCCTTGATCAGGTCGCGGCGATCAAAGGCTTTGATCAACAGCTGTACCGGATAATGGACGGACGCCGCTGAGCCCCAGCGCACCTCCAGCAAACGGGGGCTGTTTTCCGCCTGCCACCGGAGGACATTGGAACAGTCTTCCCGATGTATGGTGACACCGCGGCCTTGCGTGATGTAGCCCGCCACGGGATCACCCGGCACCGGCTGGCAACATTTGGCCATGTTCGTCATCAGGTTGCCCACCCCTTCGATATGCACATCATCCGCCGCCTGCCTGGGTTGCGATTTACCCCGCTTGGGCGCTTTGGTCACCAGATCCTCGGCGGTGGGCTCCACTTCGGCCCGGATGCGGCGCTCAGCGGCGTGGACCACCTGCCCGACGGTGAGGTCACCACAGCCGACAGCGACGAAAACGTCCTTCAGGTTTTTGACGGAAAACCGCTCCTCCACGCCCGCGAGGTCGGCGGGGCTGAGCCCGAGACGCTTCATCTCCGCTTCGACCAATTCCCTGCCCTGGCTCAGGTTTTCGTCATAGCTCTCCTGTCTGAACCAGTGGCGCACCTTGGACCTGGCCCTGGCGCCGCGAATGAACCCCAGGCGGGGGTTCAGCCAGTCGCGGCTGGGGCTGGCCTGCTTGGCTGTCAGAATTTCAACCCGATCGCCCGTTTCAACGCGCTGGGTCAGCGGCACGATCCGGCCGTTGATCTTGGCGCCACGGCAGCGATGACCGACCTCGGTGTGAATGTGATAGGCGAAATCCAGCACGGTGGAGCCGAGCGCCAGATCCACCACCTTGCCCTTGGGGGTCAGTGCGTAAACACGCTCCTCGCTGGTTGCGGACTGAAAACTTTCCAGCAGGCTCTCATCGTCCAGCGCATCCTCGCCCGAATCGAGCAGTTGCCGCATCACCGCAATCTTGTTGTCGAAGGCAGGGTCATTGGGGCCGCCCTCCTTGTAACGCCAGTGCGCCGCGACACCCAGCTCGTTGTGCTCATGCATCTGGTAAGTGCGGATCTGGACTTCGACGGCCTTGCCCTCGGGACCCACCACCGCCGTGTGCAGGGACTGGTAGTTGTTACCCTTGGGTGTGGTGATGTAATCGTCGAACTCCCCCGGAATGGGCTGCCACAGGCTGTGGACCAGACCCAGCACGCTGTAGCAGGCCGGCACGTCATCGACCAGCACGCGCACAGCCCGGACATCGAATAACTCATGAAAACCCAGCCCCTTGCGCTGCATCTTCTTCCAGATGCTGAAGATATGCTTGGGCCTTCCCAGCACCTCGCCGTCTATCCCCGCCTCGGCCAGGGTTTCCTGCAAACGGTCGATGAACTCCTCGATAAATCGCTCACGGTCCGTGCGGCGCTCTGAGACCAGGCTGGCAACCCGCCGGTAGGCCTCCGGGTCCTCGAAACGAAACGCCAAATCCTCGATTTCCCACTTCAGCTGCCAGACACCCAGTCGATTGGCCAGGGGCGCGTGAATGATGAAGGCCTCGTGCGCCAGCGCGCGGGCCTGTTCGCTGGCGGTCTTGGCCAGTCGGAGTCGCGCCAACTGCCAGGCCAGCGCGATCAGAACCACGCGCACGTCTTTGACCAGCGCGAGCAGCAATCTTCTCAGTCCCTCCGCGCTGCTTGAGCTGTCGGCCTCCAGGTTTTCCGACTGGACCTGCTTCAGGCGCAGCAGGTCATCAAGACGCGCCTGAACTTCCACCGGTATATCCGTCCAGTTGTCCAGCGCTTCACCGTGACGCTCAGCCACGAACAGCATGGCGCAGCAAACCGTGCTCGGATCGGGCGCCAGATCCTGCAGCACACGAAGCAATTCGAGCAATTCCAACTGCCCTTCCTTGCGCTTGAGTGCACCTGACAGCACACCTTCCAACACGGGCGCGCAAACATCCCCCGCCGCGCCCACGGAGGAATGATAGTGCGCCAGCCAGTCAGTCAGTGCCTGACGCGGAGTACCGCTGTTGTTGGGTTTCGCTGTTCCCATGCACCTGGATCGGCCCGGCAGGTATTTGACCTATGTCTGCAGGATCGGGCGGCCGGGGCCCCATCATGGAAGAACACCCGATCACTGCACAAGATTGTGACAGGCTAACGGGGCATGAGGTTCCATGGCAAGCAGCCCGCACAAAACCGAGAAACCCTGGTCCATTGAGGCCGAAAAAGTTTGTCGTGAATGGGGCACGAACCCGGATACCGGCCTGGGCGCCAACGAAGTGAGTCGACGCCTGGCCGAGACCGGAAAAAACCAGCTGCAAGCACTGCGCCCGCGACCCGCATGGAAGATCCTGGCCGACCAGTTTCGCAGCCTGGTGGTGGGCCTGCTGTGCGTGGCCGCTGTTGTGGCATGGTGGTTTGGGGACACGGCCGAGGGCGTGGCCGTGGCGGTTGTCATCGTCATCAACACCGCGATCGGCTTTTTTACGGAGCTTCGCGCCACGCGCTCCATGGAAGCGCTGCGCAAGCTGGGCCACTTTGAGACTCGTGTTGTGCGCGATGGGCGCCAGACCCTGGTTCCCGCAGAGCAGTTGGTGCCCGGGGACATCGTTATTCTCGAGGCAGGTGACATTGTCACCGCTGACCTGCGGCTGCTGGAATCGGCCTCCCTGCAGGCCAACGAATCCACCCTGACCGGTGAGTCCATGCCGGATGACAAGAGCCCGCAAACCCTGGAAGCCGATACGCCCCTGGCAGAAAGAACAAACCTGTTGTTCAAAGGAACGACGGTGACACGCGGCTCCGGCAAAGGCGTGGTGATCGCCACCGGCGGGCGAACCGAACTGGGGCGCATTGCCCAACTGGTCCGGGGAGCCGAGGCGCAGGAGACCCCGCTGGAGAAACGCCTGGACGCGCTGGGTCAGCGCCTGGTCTGGGTCATGCTGCTGATTGCGGTGATCATCGCTGCCGCCGGCATGGCGGCGGGCCGTGACACCCTGCTCGCCATCCAGGTGGCCGTGGCCCTGATGGTGGCCGCCATACCGGAGGGACTGCCCATTGTCGCCACCATTGCCCTGGCGCGCGGCATGTGGCGGATGGCGAAGCGTCGGGCGCTGATCGTCCGGCTCTCGGCCGTGGAGACACTGGGCGCAACCGGCGTGATCCTGACCGACAAGACGGGCACTCTGACCGAGAACCGAATGACGGCAAGGGCCGTTCTGCTGCCCGGCCAGAATATCCATATCTCGGGCGAAGGCTATGAACCTGAAGGCGAATTCACCCAGCAGGGTCAATCGCTGGATGAGGCCAGCCTCCAGCGCGTACGGCAATTGCTCGAATCCGGAATGCTTTGCAATAACGCCTCACTGGGTGAAAAAACCGACCAGGGCTGGACGCCGGTGGGTGACCCCACCGAGGTGGCACTGTTGGTGGCAGGGGCAAAATTGGGCATCGACCCGGCGCAATGTGCCCAAAGACTGCCAAGACTGCGCGAGGAGCCGTTCGATTCACAGACCAAAGCCATGGCTGTTTTCAGCGGGTCCGAGCGTGACATCCATGTCTCCGTCAAGGGCGCGCCCGAGGCCGTCCTGGCATGGTGCACGCAGCAATGGACGCAGGATGGGCCTGCCGCCATGTCAGACCAGGCCCGGCGAGAATGGCTGAAACTGACCGATGAGCAAGCCAGCCATGGTCTGCGAACGCTGGCCCTGGCCAGCAGGCCAGCGCGCAGCCTGCGAGAAAATCCTTATCAGGACCTGACCCTGCTGGGCATCATCTGCCTGCTGGACCCACCCAGAGCCGGCGTCCGTGAGGCCATTGAACGCTGCCGGTCGGCCGGAATCCGGGTCGTGATGGTCACCGGCGATCATGTCGCCACAGCCAGGCACATCGCCGGTGAAATTGGTCTGCTGGATGAGACAGAGCGCGCACTCGAGCATGCGGACACTGTCTCTGTCGATGGCACCGGCAAGGCGACAGAGGTACTGGCTCGGGCCAGCGTCATCGCGCGGGTGTCACCCGAGCAAAAATACGACTTGATTCGGCATTTTCAGGACCGGGGCGCGATTGTCGCCATGACCGGGGACGGGGTGAATGACGCCCCGGCACTGAAACAGGCGGACATCGGTGTGGCCATGGGTATTCGCGGCACCGCCGTGGCGCGCGAGGCTGCCGCCATGGTGCTGCAGGACGACCGCCTTTCCACCATTGTCGAAGCCATTGCCCAGGGCCGCGCCATCTACGGCAACATCCGCAAGTTCGTGGTTTACCTGCTCTCCTGCAATATCAGTGAAGTCCTGGTCGTGGCGCTGGCCACCATTGCGGGCGCACCGTTGCCGCTGCTGCCCCTTCAGATCCTGTTTCTGAACCTGGTCACCGACGTCTTCCCCGCCCTGGCGCTTGGCGTCGGGGAGGGCCACGAGGGCCTGATGCGGCAGGCGCCCCGCAAGGCCAGTGAACGCATCCTGTGCCGGCGGCACTGGGCCAGGATCGCAGCGCACGGGGTCATCATGTCCATCGCCGTGCTTGGCGCCATGGGCTATGCGCGCACGGTGATGAGCCTGTCCGTCGAGGAAGCGGTCACGGTGTCCTTTTGCACCCTGGCGCTGGCCCAGTTGTGGCATGTGTTCAACATGCGAGACCGGCGAGCCAGCATCCTGCACAATGAAGTGACCCGAAATCGCTGGGTCTGGGCGGCGCTAGGGCTGTGCCTGGCAGGGGTGCTTGGCGCCGTCTACCTGGGCCCCGTCAGCAAGGTGCTCGAACTGCATACACCGTCCATGGGCGCCTGGCTGTTGATCCTGGCAGCCAGCACCCTGCCACTGCTGTTGGGACCGCTGGTGTTCAGGTGGACCGGGCAGATGGTCGGCGGGGTGGAACCTCGGGCGCCCAAATCCGGCTAGCCGGCGAGCACTCGGTCTGCTGTCTTCCAGGCATTCTCGATACAGTCGTTGAGACTGACACCCCGGTAGGCATTGCCCGTCAGGTAAAGACCGGGTTGCGCCTGCAGTTCACGGTCGATCTCGGACAGGCGGCACGCGTGTCCTACGTGATATTGCGGGATGGCCCGTTGATGCGTGTAGCTCCTGGCAAATTCAGGGTCGATGTCCATGCCGAGCATGTCTTTCAGATCGGCGCGGACGAGATCGAGTAATTCATTCTCGGGCAGGCCGGCGCGCTCGGGGGCGCGGGACCCACCCACCAGCGTCCGAAAAAGGACCTTACCCTCGGGCGCGCGGTTGGGAAACACGTTGGAGTCGACCACAGAGCCCAAAATGCCGCGTTGCTCGGTCGAGGGCACCAGGAACCCGAAGCCATCCAGCACGTCGCCCAGGCGCTCGATATCGTAGCCCAGGCACACCACGGCGACGGACGGATAGGGAATGTCCCGCAGCCGTTCAGCAATGCCCGGCGCAAGTCCGCCCAACAACCTCACCTGGGCAAAGGCCGGGCAAGCCAGCACAACACGATCGGCCTCTGCGCTTGAGCCATCGGCCAGGTGCAGCTGATACCGTTCCCCTTCCCTGTCGATGCCCTGCACCTCGGCGCCCAGGCGAATATGGTCGTGAAACAGGCCAGTCAGGGTGTCGGTCAGCTCGCTCATGCCCGTGGAAAACGATGTCAGTTTGCCGCCCGGCCCGGGCCCGGGGCCTTTCCCCTCCCCGGATTTACGCGCCCGGATCTGCAACCTGATCATGCCCCTGACCAGGCTGCCGAATTCGGATTCGATCTCGTGGATACGGGGGAAGCAACTCTTCAGGCTCATTCTGGCCGGGTCGCCCGCGAAAACGCCGGATGCCATCGGGTCGATCAGCGCGTCGCGCGCCTCGGCGCCCAGGCGCCTCTTGGCGAAATCACCGAGGGTTTCGTCTTCCACGCGGCCGCGGGTAATAAAAGGCTCACACATGACGCGCAAGCGCCCCGGCAGGCTCATCAGGCCTGATGTCAGGAAGGCCGGCGGAGATTCCGGCAAAGCGTGCAACCGGCCTTTTCGGAACACGTATCTGCGGTTGGCCTCCTCGCTGCCGGGCAGCGGCGCCAGATCGAGCGCGTCGGCCAACTCCAGGGTCTTCGGCTTGTTATTCAGAAAGCCGTTCACGCCCCACTCGCAGGCATAACCCTCGGGCGTTCTCTCAGTCCAGACCTTACCGCCGGTGCGGTGAGAGGACTCGAACAGTTCCAGCTCGAGATCAGGGCGGTTAGACCTCAACGCAAATGCTGTTGCCAGGCCGGAGATTCCGGCGCCCACAATGGCGATTTTCAAGCCCGTGCTCCTCTGTTTCCCAGCGCACACTGTATGCGACAATCCATCCAACTAAAAGAAGAAAAAAAGGCAAAAAGATCAATCCCTGACCAATATCCAGCCGCATTGACACGGGTCAAGTCGGTAAGCCCTGTGAGCGGTTAATTTTAGTCTCGAACGACAATTAGGGTATTTTGCATACTGCTTTACCCGCTGAACGGATACAACAACGATGAACGTCAAGCATATTGCTCCGCTCCGCGTGACCGCCATGCTCCTGGCGCCATTGGCCCTGGCTGCCTGCCAGGTCGAGCAGCCTGCCAGCTACGCCGCCGACGTCAAGCCCGTGCTTGATCAATACTGCGTGAAATGCCATCAGCCGGGCGGCAGCGGCTTTGAAGCTTCGGGTTTCAGCATGCAGACCCATGCGGACTTGCTGAAGGGTACTCATAACGGACCCATGGTCATCCCGGGTGACAGCATGGGCAGCAACCTGATTGTGCTGATGGAGGGCCGAGCCGACCCCTCGATCAAGATGCCACACGGAAATTCCGAGAAAGTGGCGCAGTTCCAGATCAACAAGATCAAGACCTGGATCGACGAAGGGGCCCAGGACAACTGATGATTCATCAGAATCGCCCATATCAGGTGACCTGCTTCAACCGCCCGGTGAAAGCGTGATCTCATGAAACGACACCGATTATTTCCGATTTTGGCCATCTCCTTACTGTACGCACCCTGGGTATTGGCTCAGTCAGGCAGCGTCAGCAGCGAGCCGATCAGCGCCAAGGAGCGCGCCGCGCTGTTTCCGAGCCAGGAGCGCATCGAGGAGGGCAAGTCTCTGGCGGAGAACAGTTGCGCGCAGTGCCATGGCATCGATGGGATCAGCATCAGTGACGAACTGCCCAGCCTGGCCGGCCAGCGCATTGTTTACCTGTATCGGGAGCTGATCAGTTATCAGCAGGGCCGGCGCAGCAACCTGGCGATGCGTGAGGCCGTGGCCTACCTGGATTCTGAAGCCCTGCTCAACACCGCGATTTACTACGCCAGCCTGCCTCCGCCGCGGAACACGGAAAGGGTTGCAGACGCCGAAGCCATCCTTGCCGCCATGGATGACGACCCCATGGTTGCCGTGAAGTCCGCCACCACCGGATGTGGCAGCTGTCATGGGGCGGACGGCAATGCCCGTATTCCCGGCATGCCGAACCTGACGGCCCAATCGCCTGAATTTTTCATCACCGTGATGAGTGAGTACCGCTCGGGCGAGCGCCTGCACAACATGATGCAAACGCTCAGCGCCTCGCTGGATGACGAAACCCTGGCCAACATGGGGCTTTATTACGCCCTGCAGGAACCAGCCCCCACCCAGCAAACAGCCAGCGGCCATGCCGAAAATGGCGCCCGTCTGGCCGAGTCCTGCAGTAGCTGCCACGGCGTGGATGGCAACGTCACCGCGGAGGGCACCCCCACACTGGCCGGTCAGGATCCCATTTACTTTGTTCAGTCACTCAAAGCCTATGGCGATGGCCAACGGGACCATGAACCCATGAAAGGCGCGGTTGAAGGTCTGTCAGAGAGCGATATGCAGGACCTGGCCGCGTTTTATGCCGCCAGGACGCCGCAACCGCGTGTTGTGCGCAAACCGCTCACCGCGAGAGAATGGATGGCGCGCTGTGACCGCTGCCACGGTGTTGACGGCAACAGCACCGATCCGAGACATTCACGCCTGTCGGCCCAGAACGAAACCTACCTGGTCAAGGCCCTGCAGGCCTACGCCAGCGGTGAGCGCCAGGACAGCGTGATGCATGCCATGTCGGCGCCGCTCAGCCGGGGCATCATTGAACGACTGGCGGCTTACTACACCATTCAAGAACCGACCTCGGTGGTCTATTTCGAAGCGCCCTGCGCCGATTGACGGCCACGGCACCAGCAGGATGATTTCATGAGCCAGAACAGAACCCACAGACTCTACCGGCACTTCCAGGAACTGCCCATGAGCATGCGCATGCTGTTCACGGGCACCTTGATGGTGGTTGGCCTGGGCTACCTGTTCGCGCTGATTTACGTCTATAACGTGGACGCGGGCAAGGACGGCAAGCCCGGCCTGAGCGTCGACGACATCATCATCTCCTACAGCGGATCATCAGAAGGCACCAAACTGGAGGCCGCGTTGCAGGGGTCGATGTCTTCCATGCTGCCGCCGGCTGAGCGCACGGAGATGCTGAACTGGATCAAGGCGGGTGCGTCAAAGTCCGAATTTGAAACCCAGGTTCAGCCACTGATCGAGAAAAACTGCCTGGACTGCCACGACGGCAGTAACCCGCATCTTTCCAACCTCGACGGCTGGGACAACATTCAGACCGTTGTGGAACGCAACACCGGCACGCCGCTGCACACACTGGTGCGGGTATCGCACATTCACCTGTTCGGCGTGACCTTCATCTTCTTCATCATGGGATTTATCTTCAGCCATGCCTATGTCAGGCCTGTCTGGTTGAAATGCCTGGTGATTTTCATGCCCTTCGTGTGCATTGCCGCGGACATCCTGTCCTGGTATTTCACCAAGATTTACTCATTCTTCGCCTACGTGGTCATGGCCGCCGGCGCGACCATGGCGATGTGTTTTGCCACCATGTGGTTTATCAGCGCCTACCAGATCTGGTTTTACAAGCGGCCTGAATTCCTGATCAAGGACGACATCGACTCAGCCTGACGGGGCGCTGGCGCTATCGGCGTTTGCGGAAGACAAAGCGCGACTCGCGGCCCTTTAATTCACCGCGTTCCGTGCAACTGCGGCAGCAGAAAATCCACGCCCACATAGGTAAAAATCACCGCTGCAAAGCCCAGGATGGCCAGCCAGGCCGCGCGTTTTCCGCGCCAGTCCAGCGTATAGCGGGCGTGCAGATAGGAAAGAAATATCAGCCAGGTAATGAATGACCAGGTTTCCTTGGGATCCCAGAACCACAGTTGTCCAAAGACCTTATCCCCCCATAAAGCGCCGCTGATAATACCCAGGGTCAGGAAACAAAAGGCCATGAAGGCGGCCTTGTAGGCCAACTGGTCGAACAGGCCTGGTTTCTCCCTGCCTTTACGCTCCAGGTAAATAAAAGAGACGGAAGCGGCAAATGTGATGGCCCATGCGGCATAGCCGATGATGGTGGTGAGCACATGAAACTTAAGCAGCAGGCTGTCGAAAATGATCAGCATGGGCTGCACCGCCTTGGGCATGAAAGCCGCGTAGCCCATCAGCAGCAGGCCGACCGGCAACAGGAATACGCCCAGCATGCGGTTGTGTTGACGCCGGGCGAACAGCAGGAACACCAGCATCACCAGCCAGGCAAAGGCATTGACGAACTCGAAGGCCGTAATCAGGGGAATGTGGCCAGCCAGGTACCAGCGCAACCCCAGGAGGCCCGTATGCGCCGCCAGCCCCGCCCAGGCGACACGAATGGCGGTCGTGTTCAGACTGAGCGAGTCCCGTCGCCAGCCACTGAAATGAATACCCCACGCAAGCCCGTAGAGCCCAAGGGCGAAATAGAAAAGCATCAGCTCTGATTGGGGCAATGTCATGGCTTGCTCGGCTAGTCCCGGTATCGATGGTAAAAATGCCAGACCAACCCCGCCAGCATCATCAGGCTGCCAACCATCAGCAGTGGCATGTGCGGGCGATCATAAACGCTCAGGCCGGAGTAGCGCCTGAATCCCTCGAGGCGAAGCTGATAGCCGGCCCTTTCCAGGGTTTCACCCACACCGAGCGCCGCAAAAACTTCTGGCTCTCCATCCACCAGGCGAAGTAACTGGGCCTTTCGCTCATCAGCCAGACCCGTGCCGTGCGCGAGCACCTGCTCGCCGCCCAGATCAAAGGTCGGGTCCGCCCACGGCCGGATAGTCAGCGTGCGTTCCCTTTGTTGACGATCAATCAGCACCAGGTCGAATACCCAGCCAATATCAGAAATCGACGGCAGCAGTGTGTACCTTTCGAACCGTCCCGGCCGTCCGGGCGCTGCCGTAAATTCAGCAATGACCTCACCGGTACGATGCAACCGGAATTGTCCATCCTGGCGCTTGTTGGGCAAGCCGGCCAGTTCGATACCGGGAAACTCAGAAGGGTCATATTCCTCGATGAGCAGCCTTTCCAGCTCGATGACAAACGGCATCCCCGGAACCACGGTCATCTCACCTTCAATGGCGCGGAAATCCCAACGGGACGCGCTGGCGCCGCCCTGGATGGCAGCGGCAATCAGCACCAGGATGCCGGCATGGGTAACGATCACGCCAATCAGGGCATTGCGACCTTTACGGCGCAAAATGCGCGGGATATGAATGATGGTGATCAACAGGAGACTGAGGCCTAACAGCCCCAGCAGCCCCAGGTACCAGCCCGAGCGAAACCAGTCAGGCTGGGGAAAAAGACTGCCAATGATGGTGACCACGGTCAGCACCACCAAAAGCGGAATGGCGACTTTCAGCGACGCCAGCGCCTTGAGCGCGCCCCAGACCCTCTTGGCCATCAGGCGCTAGCCCTCATCGGGCAGTTCCACGGCAGGCGCATCCTGCTGCATGCGTTCGAGGTTGGCCATGATATCCATCAGCCCGCGGGCTTCTTCATCGGTCGGGTCGATTTCCAGTACCTGTGCAAAATAGGCCTTGGACATGGCCAGATTACCCGTTTTGAAATGAGCCACACCCAAGGCGTGCATGATGCGCGTATGGCCTGGGTTCAGTAAAAGAGCCTCTTCCAGCAATCCAATGGCAGCCTCGTAGTCTTTGAGCATGATCTGCGATGAGCCTTCGAAGTAGCGGGCGCGCCAGCCCATCGGATGCCCTGAAGGAACAGATCGCAATGTTTGCAAGGCAGCTTCGTAGTTTTTTTGCTGGAACTGCCCGATACCTGCCGTCAACGATGTCTGCTGCTGCTCCAGCAGCATGCTCGCATCCCGTTCCTGCGCCCACCACCACACGCCCAGGCCAACCACGGCGCCGGCCAGCACGATCCTCATCGTTTTCCAGCGCATATTCATTTCACTGTTGGATCCTTTGGCATGAGGAACGCATTGAATCAGTATTGCACCCGGGCTTCAAATGAAATGGGGCGGGGTCACCAGGACACCCGCCGCCACTTCGAGGAGGAATCGGTTTTACTGCAGAACCAGGTGTTTTTCCTTGGGCATGAATTGCAGAAACAACCGTCCTGACTCACTGACCTGATCCAGTCGTTCAACACCATCAAACACATGCACTGAAAACTGCACCAGCCGGTTAAAAATGGTGTCATAAATATGCTCTGCCGGCGTGTGCAAATCGCGCCTGAATTCCACGGTCCAATAGCCGTCTTCCCAGGATCCTTTCGCTTTTACCTCGCCGGCGCTTCCTGAGAGCGGCAATGGGCTGAATTGAGGGTAGCTGGCATCGGTAGATACTTCACCGGCAGAAGGTGGCGGTAATTGCTCTACAAACTCCGGCGCCTGCTGCCCTCCATCCGGTACCGCCTTGACCCAAAGGTCCTCGCTCACGGGAAGGAGCATGTAGATTCTGTCGATTTCCTGCCATTCGGCCGTTTGCTCAACATCCTGGTTTTCAGTGAATTTGAGAATCCAGTCGTCCTGAGTAATGCGGCTGCGATAGCCATCGAATTCAGGAAGCGAACGATCCTGCACGTTTCCATATAAATCAAGGGCCTGACCCACCGGGTCAGATCGAGCCGCCAGCCAGTGCCAGGCATCAAAATCGTACATGTAGCCACCCAGCAAAGAGGGCGTCCATTCACAGCCCGCCTCGAAGCTCAGCAGCACTGAATCTTCAATCTGAGGGCCTTCAACGAACTTCGACTCAGCCTCACTCCATTCCCATGGATGATGTTCGCGATTCTCGGTTTCATCCGGCCAGCGAACGCGGATGAAAATTTCCGCATCCGTATACAGCGCTTTGATCCATGCCCGCTCAACGGCTCCGTAGCTCAATGGCACTTCAACTTCGAGCGCACGATCCCAGGCCGCATCATTACCCAATCCATCGATCTGTAATTCAGGCTCTGCCATCCAAACGACCGGGACAGGCGTTCCGTTGACAAAGCCTTCCGGTTGCCATGAGCCTTCACTGACCGGAATGATCTCTCGCACCGGCAAAGACTGGGATGAGCCCTTCTCGCTCGCAACTCCGACACCCACGAGCAGCCAGGTTGCGATCAAGGTCTTCAGTGTGATGTTTTGAGTGTTTTTCATAACTTCATCATCCTAGAACGATCCACCACCGTGCATGTGAGCGCCGGTGCAGGCATCGGCCTCGACCTTGCCTGGATGGGCATCGCCCTTGTGGCAGAACGTGCACCAGGCGCCCCAATAGTGATCGGTCTGCTGACCGCCGATGAGCGGCAAAGTGTAGGTAGAACTGCCGTCATAGGCCGGCTCATCCAGGAAGCCCGCTGCCCCACCCACTGTCAACACCTCGCCGGCAACCGTGATCGACTCACGCAGATTGAAAATATTGCCGGTGCCGTGTGCGCCATGGCAGGTTGTGCAGTTCATCGCCGCATAGGGGTTGGGTGGGTCGTTATTGGCGGCATCGTCGGCGCTGGTCACATAAGGGAATTTGAGACCTCCTTTACCGGTTCTGCTACCGGTGGAACCTTCCCCTGCCCCATGCTGATCGGTGCTGTCATATTCAGCGGCAATATTGATGAGATTGGCTGAAATGGTAACGCCCGGGGGTGCCGTACCGTCATGGCAGGTCAGGCAGAACTGGATGTAATCGGGTTCGCTGTATCCACCAGCCGAACCCTCCGGGTTGATGGGATCCAGGTTGCCACCCGAATCATAGGCGAAATTATGTCCATCATCGGTGTAGCTGTTGCCAATGCCGTAAGTTGCCAGAGGCAGAGCAGTATCAGGATCAGCCACTGGGTCAGTTGCGTTGTCGACATGCACTGAGTGACAGTCAGCGCAGCTCACCACACCACCGGAATAAGTCTGATCATCAACCGAGATATCGTGGCGTTGATTGACCAGTGCGCCACTTTGCGACGTGGCGGAGATATTGGCGCCCGCAAATTGGGCTTCGATGTCATGGATGCTGATGCCGCCCGTACCGTGGCAGCCATAGCAGAAATCTGTCGGAGAAGTGGCAGGGCCGGCCGCGGGGGCCAACAGGCTGTTGTTCTCGGAACCATGACCGCTTGCATGGCAACCGTTGGCGCCATCACCGACACAGGTCACTGGAGACGCGGGGAAGGTGGCAGACGGACGATCATGGCCGGAACCATCCCACGCAGTGGCATCGATAATGGGCGGCGCGCCGGCGCCGGTAAAGGGAGACAGCTTGGTCTGATCAGAGCCGCTGGCCGGGAGATGGTCAGCGCCATTGCTGTCATGGCAGCTTAGGCAATGTGGCTCGAAGGCTTCGCCTTCACCCGTGGCCAGCGTCGAGGCTGCAGCGGTTGGCTGCGAGTAGCTGGTTGTCCCGTCATCGGCGTTCCAGACCTTGATGGATTGCGCCTGGTGCGCGCCCTGATCGTGGCACACGAGGCAGTCCTCCTGGGTGGCGGCAGCGCTGCCACCGGGGATGTGCGTGCTCAGCCGGTCGAACAACGGTGTGGTTGCTTCCCGGATACCCTGCTCTGAATCATGGCACTGCACGCAGGTGACTGAGCCGCCGACACCAATGAATTTATTGTTATGTTCATGGCAGTTGCCGCAGTGCACCTCGGTGCCACCACAACTGTTGTTCTGCTCACCGTCATGACATTGTTCGGATCCGGCAGTGTTGGTGCTGCGGTGGTAGTTGGTCAGCGAATGGCACACCTGGCAATAGCCGCGTGCCGTGGTGTCGTTTCCGCCTTCGATGGCCCGGTCCGGCGTGGCCGCCTCCTGCGGAGCATCCGGATGCGGGGCCTCTCGCTTGGGCTGATCGGTATGCAGGTAGGCCGGGGTCGCGGCGCCCGGCACATACTTGTCAACGTTAGCACGCAGGAAGCTCTTGTTGTGCTGCGTCTGCAGGGTTACCGAGTGCGTGCTCTCGGTGGTATTGGTCGCGTCCAGATTGTGCAGCTCGTGACATGAACCACAATCCACATCGTCTACGCCCGGGTTTTTACTGGGGTTGAGATGATTGTCGAATTCCAGCTTGTTCGCGGCCAGACCGCCGGGTTTGTGGCAGGTTTCGCAGGTCGCTTTCAGTTCATCTCCCACGGGCCTGAACGAGCCATGGTTATGGCAATCATTGCAATCTACGCGGTAGTCGTAGTTGTGGACCGCATAATCGGTGGTCGACCCCGTAGCCTCCGCGGGCGTCGTCAACAGGTAATCGATGCCCGTGCCTGAGCCGCCATACTCGTAAACCGCGAAGGAGTAAGCCGTGTTTTGGGTCAAGCCCGTGATCCAGGCGCGGCCCGCGGAGCCTGCGTACACGGCGTAGTTCTGGGAATTGAAGGGCAGCTCGGGCGCAGCGGGATATTCCTCGTTGGCCGCGTATTCATCACCATCCTGCGGATCGGTCTTGCCGGTGGCCGCCAGCCGCATGACCAGCAGGCTGCCATCGCCGTCACCGCGCGTCCAGGTAATGACCATGGAACTGCCCGCCACGCGCTCAAACACAATGGCGGTCGCGGGGGTGGTGGGCTCAGACAGGGTAGAGAAAGACTCCTCAGCTGAATAACCCGTCGCCACCGAATTGGTCCCATAAGCCTTCCAGTAAATCTGCGTGCCGCCCGGCAGGCCGCTGACCGTTTGACTGAAGCTCCCCAGGCCGGAACCCATGGGTACAACGGTGCCAGCGGTTTCCGGCGGTGACACGGTGTCCCAGACAATGCCGCGGGATGTCACCGTGGAACCGCCGTTGTTGGTCACTTCGCCCCCAAGATCAGCGCTGTGCAGCGTGATCGTGGCGGCAGGCGTTGCCGTAACCACGGGGGCGCCTGCCGGCGTGAAGGAGGATTGCGCCGAGTACGACGTCCCCGCGGTGTTGGTGGCATAAGCCCGGAAATAAACCAGCGTGCCGGTGGGTAGCCCGCTCACCGGGGTGGTAAAGGGAACGCCCTCGGAGCAAACACCATCGGACACAGGGTTGGGATACGGCCCGCCGGAAGTGGTGCCCCACTCGATGCCGCAGTCTGATGGCGCTTCTCCGCCATCGCTGGTCATTGTGCCGCCGAGCGTTGCGGAGGTGGCCGCGACATCTGTGACCGTGGGTGAGTCGACACTCGGCGCGCCCGCCAGGGTGGTGAATGCGTCTTCTGCAGAATAAGCCGTACCGGCGGAATTCGTGGCATAAGCCTTGAAGTAGATGAGCGTTCCGGCCGGCATCCCGCTGACGACCTGCGAAAATGCGCCCAGGCCCGACCCCAGCTGAACGACGGTACCGCCGGTTTCAGCCGGAGACGTGGTGTTCCAGACGATTCCCCGTGCGGTCACCGTTGCGCCGCCGTCGGCGGTCACATTACCGCCCAGGGTTGCTGAATTCTGTCCGATATTAGACGCGGTATCCGCGTTGACCGTTGGTGGCGAGGCAGGTGCAGCTGTAGTAAAGCTTGCCTCAGAGGAGTAACCCGTTACGCCATTGGTCGCCCAGGCGCGGAAGTAATAATTCGTCGAACCGGTTAAATCCGTGACGTTAGCAGTGAATACGCCACCGTTGCTGGCGCAGGTGCCCGCGTCATAGGACTGGCTGTTCGGATAGGGGCCACTGGATGTCGTACCCCACTCGACTCCGCAATCGGTCACTGCAGTGCCGTTATCGTTACTCATGGTACCGCCCAACGTCGCCGTGGTTTCCGCTACATTGGCTGAGGTCGGGCTGGTTACGGTAGGTGGCGTAACAGCAGCATCCGGGATTTCGAGCTCCACCCAGGAGATCTGGATCGATTCGTTGTCCTTGTTGCCTGTGTCTATGTTGGACGTAATGTGCAATTCGAGCGCGCTGTAGTCGGAAATGGCGCTGGCGTCCGTGATGGTGTAAGAATCCGTGGCGAATGAACCGCGGGTTGCAGGGATCGAGCCAGCAGCAAGCGCCACCTCGACTCCGGCCGAGAAGAGCCGGACATCACAACTCTCCCCACCTTTTGAGCCACCGGTCGATTGGCATCGAAGTCGAATAATATGATCGTTGGCATAAGTGCCCGGATCAATGACGCCACTCAGACCAAATACAATGGTCGCGCTGTTACCGGTACCCGAGTCAATGTAGTCCGTATCGGAAAATGTTATTTCGTCGACCGCTTCATGATGCGTTGCCGCATTGACTGCCGTCCAACCATTGGTCGTGCCGGTCGCATCAGGCCGTGCATACTGCGCGGCATGCACAGAATTCGTAACCACCAGGCACAACAGGGCAAACAGGCCGGTATGCCTGATCAGATTCTTGATGTGGTTCGCATTCATCATGGGTTCTCAAACGACTCGATGCGATCGCCATCTCCGGCCACCGCCATCGGGACGTCCCCCGCTGCAATGAACAGGTCCATCGGCACTTTCAATTGACCGGTGCTTTCCCCGTATTCACCGTAAGTCGTCAGGAAATCCCCGGTGGCAGGATCAAACACGGTGACCGCGGCTGCGAAGCAATCCAATACATGCAGCCGCCCCAACGAATCCTGGGACAGGGCCTGCAGACGGTTGAATTCGGGGGCGCCGGGGATTTCGCAAACGCCGGTAAACCAGTTGCAGTTCTGGCCGGGTGTGCCTTCGAAGGTGATATCCCCAAGCCAGTTACCCTGCAGGTCAAAAATCTGGACCTTGTCATTTTCCTGGTCTGCGACGAACAGTTCGTAGACCGTGCCGCTGCCCTCTGGACGGGCGATGATCTCCGCGTCCACCGGGAAATTGAGACCACCCTCACCCAGCCCTGGCCGCCCGATCTGCCGGATCAACTGATAATCGGCGTTGAACACCCAAATCGTATGATTGACGCTGTCGGTGATGAAAATTTCACCATCAGGGCCGATGGTGATGGCATTGGGCATCTTGATCTGCCCGTCACCCAACACGCTGACCAGGTTGCCATCGGAGGCGCTGTAGGCCTCGACGTTGTGACGGCCGCTGTTACCCACGAGAATGCGGCCCTTGCTGTCGATTGCAACGCCCAGGGGCTGATCCAATCCTTTGAGCTCGAGCTGTGGCTCCAGCGCATGGTCAAAAATAAATACCGAGCCCACCCGAGCATCGCTGATGAAGAAATCGCCCGTCTCTGACTGGGTCAGACGCACCAGGTAGCTGGGCGTGTTTTCCAACTCCAGCAGGAAGGGGCCTGGATTGCAGGGAAACTCCTCGTGGATGAACGCCAGCAGGCGTTTGAAGTGCTTCAGGTAGTAATCGGTCGGCTCGCCCGCGAAGGGCTCACCGGCAATGGTGCTCTCGTAAAACAGGCACCAGTCGACCTGGAAATAGGCTTGTTGCAGGTAATTGGTGCTGAAGATAATCAGATCGTCGAGATCCACAATTTCGTCAGCATTGAGGTCGCTTTTATCGCCGCCACCGCCGTTTCCACCGCCTTTCGGCGCCGCCAAGGCCGCACTCCCCAGCCCCATGCAGAGCACGAGCAGCGCCAGCCAGCGGATCAGGTTGAGAGTCGGTGATTTCATCTGGAAAAAAGAACGCATTCCTTTGGCTGCCGATGGGTACTTCCAATGGCTAACTATCTGACAAGTGTCATTTTCCCACTGTAAACAGGGGCTGAACATACGTGAAAATACGGAGCCGAACGCAGCGAAAAAGGGGGGCATTTGACACTCGTCAATGGCGGTCAAACGAGTGATTTTTGGGCTGCCCATCGGGGCACCCGGTATCGGGGGCTGTCTTTAGCGGGGAGAGCGCCCCAGGCGGTTCATCTGCATCCGCATCTGGGCCTCGATCCCAAGGTCTTCCGGATAGCGGCTGCCCAGGTGTTCGCCGGAATTGTGGCAGCTGAGCCAGCACTCCCCACCATCAGGCGTCTCGATCCAGGTGGGGTCGGCATATGAGCCGGCACCGGTAATGCGCGGGTCGTCACCAGCAGGAATCTGGTTGTTGTAGGTCTCGAAATTCAGCAAATGCTTGCCGACGGTCGAGCCATGGGGGTCGTGGCAGGTAATGCAGCTACCGGCAAGCTCATGCGAGCTGTGGATGCTGCCGCTGGGCCCGGTGTTGTTGTTGAGGCGCGACTCATCATGACAGCTCAGGCAGAGATCGGCCTCGGTCGAGGCTGATCCGGGCGCGCTGAAGGTGGTGCTCAGCGTGTAACGCTTGGCCAGGATGGGCGGATAGATGGACCCATGCGGCCCCTCGGCGCCCGAACCATTACCGGCGCTGGAGTCATTGCCGTTGTGACAATCCGTGCAGTAGATCAACGTGTCCGTCGTGTTCAGGCCCAGCTCGGTACGTAGACTGGGCACACCATCGTTGTTGAACGGATTGTTTTGAACAATGGGATGGTAGGAAACGAGGGCTGGGTTGGCGTTGGGGTCCACCTTGTCGCGCAGGTTGTAGGAACGGTCCACCCGCGTGTGACCAATGGCGCGGGCCGTTGAACAACGGGAATTCCCACAGGCGCTCTCGCCGGGCACGCCGTGACATTTGAAGCACAGCTCGAATTGATCCTGGATCTCCGGCACCACACCACCGTCGCTGCTGATGCCGCCTACGCCGGCGATGAGATTATTGGCCCTGGGCGCCTGGTTGTTGATCGTCCCGGGCGTGCGGTCACTGACCACCACCATGGGCTCGTCAGCACGCGCGCCATGCGAGTTATGACAATCGCTGCATTCTGAATGCAAACGCATGTCACGGGGGTCTTCCACCTGCTCGGCGGTGTGATCGGCATTGGGCGTCAGGTCCACGGGGTGGCGTGACGGCTTGAGAAACTCGTTCTTGATGTCCGTCTCTGCCAGACCACCGTCATGGCAGCGATAACAGGTCTGCTCTTCCGCATCCACGATAAGCTGCTGCTTGGTCGCTGCGTTGTGGGACGCATGACAGTTCATGCAGGCATTTTCTGCCACGCTGGAACCGCGCCATTGCGGCTTGCGCTCAGGCCAGGGGTCGCTGCCGCGAGCCCGTTCGGGTGATGTCGCGTGGGCGCTGGTTTCCCAGCTCCACGTGGTCCCCTGCTCCAGGTGACAGGTGGTGCATAACTCTCCATTCACGGTGGACATGTGCAGGAAAGGCTGAATGGAGTTGTCATGAGCATCGTGGCAGGTGGTGCAATGTACGCGCTCATCCGCCATAGGTAGCGGTACGGTGTTGGGATGCGCCAGGTCTCCACTGTTCACGGCCAGGGCGCTGTCATAGACAAAAGAGATGGGGTGATCATCGGCCAGGTCAGTGCCGAGATTGCCGCTGCCTTCCAGGCGCTTGTCGGAGGCGCGACCTCTCATCTCATCCGGTAGCCTGGACAAGCGTTCCAGCGCGACCGTCCCATCATGGCAAGCCAGGCACAGGCGGGAGCTGCCATCAGGCTGCCCGGGGACAGCGCTTAAGGTGGAACTGCCGTATTGGATGTAGGTCTGCCCTGAATCGTCTCGGTTCCACAAGGGTGAATCCGCCTTGACGCTGTGCGGCGTATGGCAAAAAACGCAGACCTGCCTGACCGTCAGGCTGCGGAATGCGCCGGGGCCGGAAGCGGAAAGATTGTGCGGTGAATTGGCCACCATGGCATTGGCATTCGATGCATTTCCTTGAGCGCAAACAGTGCCTTGCCCCAGCAAAAGGGCCAGTCCTGCGATCCATTTAAGCGTCTTATTTAACATCGAGAATCTCAAAAACCTGCACGCGCTGGTTGTAGGAATCCGCCACGTAGATCAGATTGTCCTCAATGGCGAGCCCGGCAGGCATCAGGAATTGCCCGTATCCAGGGCCATTACCGCCAAATGCCAGCAGGAATCCTCCCGACGGGCTGAAAATCTGCACGCGGTCGATGGTCGCGCCAGCCACGTAAATGTTGCCATTGCTATCGACAGCAACCCCTTTGGGTTGAGAGAAATGCCCGGAAGAATCGCCATGCTTGCCAAACCCGCCAATGAACTTGCCGTCCAGATCAAATTTCTGAATGCGGAAATTCATGGTGTCATTGACGACCAGGGTATCTCCGTGATGCGCGATATGTGTTGGGTAGTTCATTTGCCCTGGCGCGCTGCCGCGCTCGCCAAATCGGAGAAGCTCTTCTCCTTCATGGCTTAGGGCGACGACCTGGTTGGCGAGCGTGTCGACCACGTAAACCCTTTGACTCGCCTCATGGTAGGTCAGCCCTGTGGGCCGCTCGAATGAATCAACGCTGAAAAGCGGATCACCCGCGAGATCGAATACCCGGACGACACCGGCGTCACTGTCCGATACAAACAGGCGATCTCCTGAAAACGCGACACCGACAGGTGAACGCAGGGCATGCTCATCCCGTGGAGCGATTTGCAGGTAACGGCGCTTGTTTTGATCAAACACATGCACCATCCGCGCGCCGGGGTCGGAGACGGCGAACACGCTTCCCTGCACGTCGATCGCATACGGGCGGACCATGCCTTGTTGCTTTTCACCGGCCAGAGCCCCCCATATTCGCCCGAATCCTCGGGCCTTGATACCGAGGTCTTCTGGCTGCCGTACGTGACTCTGCCAGCGAATACGCGCCGGTTCGGATGCGGTAGGCCAGGCGGGCAAGCGCCCCGGCTCCCGGTCCGGTTTCTGCTCGGGTACTGCGCAGGCCGCCAGCAATATCGTCATCGAAAGCGCATGGATTTTTCTCATCAAAATGTCCTCATGGCGCTAACGAAGATCCGACTCTGGTCTGAGTTCAAGCCATTTTCGTCCCTGACATTGCTGGATAACCGCAGTGCCAGCGACAGCTGCCGAACCTGCCACTGGACAATGAGCTGCAACCCCAAATTTTTCTGCCGATTGGGCGCCTGCCCCTGCTCAAATTGCTCTTTTCGCCACCAGTAGCCCAGGCTCGGCTGAATCAGCACATTTGGACTGGGCCGATAGCTCATCACCCCATCAAGCACCAGGTATTCAAATTCCGATTCACGCAACGGGAATGACTCTTGTGGCTGAATGCCTGGAAAAATCCGTTCCCTGTTACTGGAAAAAATCTGGCTGGCATTGATAGAGATACTGGTTTTGCTGGAGATATCCAGGCTCAAAGACTCAACCAGGCTGGTCGTCTCACTCTCAACAGCGCCATAGGAACGCGAACTATGCCCCAAATCAACCAGCGCGGAGACCCTCGCGTTCCGCCAGGAAAACTGCAGACCCGTGTCCCGAAACTCCTCGGAAGGGGGCAGCCCGATCCTGAACCCCGACTCAAAATCATAGTCGGTCCGATTCTGTCGGTGATAGAAGCGAAAATGATCAACTGCCAGGCTCAAGTGGTAGCCCATCCCTTCGTAGGTGTATGCCACGGAGGGCGTCACAAAATAACGATAGCTGATCAGCAGCCTCTCACCTTCCGTGATCTGTCCACCGGGATTTATCCTGATTTGGGTGATTCGCCCGCCTAAAGAGAGTACCTCATAGTCGAGGCCCTCCGCGTAAACAAACCCATCCGAAGACGCCACCACGCGAATGGTGCTTTGCTGGACAAAAAACTCTTTCAGCACAATGGGCTCGGACAGGCTTGCAATATGCACCTCATCCAGGATTTCCTCAGAGCCGGCCAGCGACGTCCTGTCCGTTGACCCCGAGCGATAGTTCAGCCCGAGGTTAACATCGATAAGGTCTGCGAACCGCTTTCTGTAATCGGCGCCAACCTGCCAATCTGCATCATCCTGGTTCTGCAAATCGGTCTCCCTCGAGTTGCTCCTGATTTCGAAGTGGCTATCCAGATTTTGATACAAGCGGTGCTGCAGTCTCCAACGCGCCTCGAGATTGTTCTCGGAACCATCCGCCTGCTGGGATTCCTGCTCAAAATAGCGAACGGATGCCTGACTTCTCAGCGCTTGCGTATGGGTGACGGAGACGGATTCCGACAGCCCAAAGGAACGATAGGCGACCGACCCCGATCGGTCATTGAAATCCAACAGCGTTTGCAAAGCGCTACCGCGGCCCCAGCGGAATCTATGAGACACCGAGGCACGATCCCAGTCATAGTAGACGGCATCTGGATTCGCCCTGTTTCGCACCGACAACCGCTCCAGCACCGTCTTCAATTTGCTGCTCGATCCGTCGAGCCGATAACGACTTTGAACCTCATCTCGACGCACGCGGTCGGGCGCACCAACCTGCATGTATAGCTCACGATAGTCATCGCGGTTGAAACTGAAATTCATTGGAAAGTAGCTGTTGACCCAGGAAATACCGGCGCTGAGATTTTGACTGGAAGTCTCTGTCCTGTCACCGTAAACCGCGTCGATAACGCTATCGATCTCGCGGGCCGACACATAGGCGGTCAGGGGGGAGTTCGAGCCTCTCAAAAAGTCCACGTGAGCGGAGTAATTGAGATTGGACCCTCCGACCGAGTCTTTCCCTTGCCGCAAGCTTTGCTCCCCGTGCTGATAACGCGGCTCGAGGAATATGTTGAAGCGAACAATCCTTTCGTCCAGGATGGCGCCGCGCTTGCGCCACGAGAGCCGTTCTTCGAACTCGTAACCCCACTCGGTCGCACGTTCGTCGCCGCTCCTGTAGAAAGCATCGAAATCGATGGTGACGGAATAGTCAGCGGGATCAAATAGAAACCAGGGCTCCTGCGCGTGGGCTGCCGGGGAAAACAGGCAGGCACAGCCAAGCAGCGTCATCCACGCCAGTAGCGTCCAGCCAGTGTGTTTCAGAGAGAACGTCAAACCTGCACAGTCCCAGGCGTCAATTGATGCATCGAAACTATATCTTTGAAACTCGCCCGCTAAATTGATCTGGCTCAAGGTCCAGATCGACGGGAAAAGCTCTGATCAATCAGTCGAGCGGTCGGTGGCAGCGGCTGCAGTTCTGGAAGCTGTCATCGAAGGCTTCGGTTCCATCATGACAGGCGCCACAGGCCTTGCCTTCAGCCAGGATCTTCATGCTGATCTCTACTTCACCCCGAGACATGGGAAAAAGGCTGTCATGACAGGCGTCACAACGATACCTGACCCGATGCACCCAGTGTGGAAAGATACTGGGAGGAAAAGCGGCCGCCATCTCGTCACCGCCTTCGCGCTGAAATTGCAAGTCACCCAGAACGGGGGCGGCAGATGCAACCGGCATCAACAACAAGGTGATCCCAAGCACGAGGGATAAACCCCGCAACGCGCGCATCCGTGATATCCGTCTGTGCATCATCGATCAGTACCCATCACATATCGATATGACAGCGCTTGCACTGGGTAACCGGAAAAGCCACCTTGCCGTGGCAGGCGCCGCATGATTTGCCGGCATAGAGATCTGCCATCTTCAGCTCCTGCTGGCGATACCGGTAAATTGAGCCATGGCAGTTTTCACAGCTCAGCCACTGGGTATGCGCGGAGTGCGGAAACCAGGCATCCATGGCCTTGGAAGGCCCCTTGATGTAGAAATCTAGGTCAAAGGACGGGGCCTGCGCAGCGTTTGAATCTGTACCGTGACGGGGCCGAATGATGTCCTGCTCAAGCGCTTCATTCCAGTCAACTCCACCCATCGCATGGCCGGGTAGCTCGGCCTGAGCCTGCTCCCAACTGAGGATGGCTTCGATGGGCGGGGGCGGCAGCTGCTCAGCCTGCGATTGGCCGACTTCGGCCGGTGGGGCTCCACCCGCACTGGGCTCCGCGGCGACCGGCGCCGGGTTGGACGCCTGTGAAGCCATCTCCTGCACAGGCTCTTTGGGTGGAGGCACGTCAAAAAACAGTTGCCGGGCGGCCGGGGAGCAGGCGCACAATGAGAGGCCCACAAAGAGAAAGAGGAATCGATGATTCCTCTTTCTTGATGGTGCTTTAGACTGTCGCATCATTCGAGACAGTTTAAGTGCAACCGCTCACACTGGGAAGCCGTCATTTGCCATGGCATTCCGCGCACATTCCGGCAGGATCAGTCCGCAGGAATTTGCCCGTATTCTCGACACTCGGACCCCAGAAATCCTGGTTATGGGGTTCGTGGCATGTGGCGCACTCAACGCCGTCAGTGACCGGGCCATTGTTGAAAAGCTTGACCCATGTGCCACCACCGAGGGTGTTGATCGCAGTATCCGCTGTCTCTTAT
>WTJD01000172.1 GCA_011524975.1 Lysobacterales bacterium | reverse complement strand
GCCGCACCGAGGGCCTTGAGCCGATCTTCGCTGATATCCACCGGCATGCCGTCGATCACCGCAATGTCCTTGCCGACCGAGCGGCCCAGCCATGACCCCAACACGGCGAACGCGGCATCATCTTGCCAGAGCGTATCCGGCAGCGGGCTGGCATCAACCAAAACGGTGGCCACGCGATGCTCAGGCCGATGCATGCCGTTGTAGGGGGCATAGCCCGTCAACGCGCAGCAGATATCCATGAAGTCGCCGTAACGATTCGTGCGGGCACCGAGCACGGAATTGGCGAAAACCACCGCGTTGCTCTCGGCCCAGGCCACGTGAGCGCCCACCCGCGGCCGGAACCCTGCCTGGTATGGCGCGCAGGTCCAGGTCGGTTTTCCACCCATCGCAACGTAAGCATTCATCAAGCGCACCGCGAGATCACCTCGGGCGCTGTCCAGCCTGACATTCTCGGGACGATTCAGATCCATGGCGCCCACATTCAGCGTCGTGGGAACGCGCACCTTGCCCCTCATCGACACCAGCTTTTCGGCAAAGGTGACGCCGCTTTTACCATGCAGCAGGCAGCCATCGACGTGGGCCGATTCAATCCGCACCATACCGGGCGCATTCATGGCCCTGCCCATTGCGCTGAGGATGCGCATCGCCATGGCCGGGGCCGGTCCTTCATCACCCGCCAGCATCGCCTGCTGTTGTCGATCAAGTTTCATGCCCGGCTATTGTGGGTTCTGCATCGTTGGCGATTCAAGCCAGGCCGCCTACAATGCTGAACAAGCGCCACCAGCCCACGGAATGAACCTGTCATGGATGTTGCAAGCCTCACCCGGCATTTTGAAACAGAAAAAGCCATCGCCATCCTGAGAACGGATCATCAGAGCACCGCCGCCCGAGCGATGGATGCGGCTGTCCGGGGCGGTTTCAGAATCATCGAATTCACCCTGTCCACCCCGGGCGCCTTTGAGCTGATCGAGGAATTTTCCAACCGCGGGAACCTGGTGGTAGGCGCCGGCACGGTACTGGATACGGAACAGGCGCGTCGCGCCGTGGACGCCGGCGCTCAGTATTTGGTGTCACCGGTTCTGGACTTCGAAGTGATTTCTGCCGCCAGGGACATGGGCGTGGCAAGCATGCCCGGCACCCATACCGCCACGGAAATGTACCAGGCCCACCAGGCCGGGGCGACGTTTTGCAAGCTGTTTCCCGCGCCCGCCAATGGCCCGGCCTATGTCAAATCCATGCTCGCGCCATTGCCGTTTCTCAAGATCATTCCCACCAACGGAGTGGACCACCACAACGCCGGAGCCTGGCTCAATGCCGGCGCCTTTGGGCTGGGGTTTGTAGCCACGCTGTTTGAGCCGACATTCCTCAGCGAAAGCCGCTGGGACGACATCGAGCAGCGTGCCAGGGAGTGCGTTGCCGCAAGTCAGTCGACGTAGTCGAAATGACCCGTGAAGTGCCGCAGCGCGCGCGGCTGGCGCGTGAACTTCATTCCGCGCAGGTCCGCTCGCTGATCGAATACCTCGTGCACCACCTCGACCACGTAATCCATCTGACTTTGGGTATAGGTCCTGCGGGGTATCGCCAGGCGAACGAGGTCCAAGTTGGCGGCCACCTCGGTACCATCGGGCCGCAGCCCAAACATGGCGGTTCCAATTTCGCAGCCGCGAATACCCCCATGCTTGTACAGCTCAACCGCGAGAGACTGGCCCGGGTACTGCAGCGGCGGGATATGCGGCGCAAACCGTCGGGCATCGATATAAACCGCATGGCCGCCGGCCGGGCGCATGGTTGGCACACCCTCTGCGGCAAGATGCTCGGCAACATAAGCAGTCGACGCGATGCGGTAGCGCAAATAGTCTTCGTCCACCACTTCATCGAGGCCGATGGCGATGGCTTCTAGGTCACGACCTGACAGGCCGCCATAGGTCGCAAACCCCTCGGTCAGGATCAGGCGGTTCCGGCATTCCACTGCCCAGTCCTCGTTATTCATCGCCAGCCAGCCCCCCATGTTCACCAGCGCGTCCTTCTTGGCGCTCATGGTGCAGCCATCGGCATAGGAAAACATTTCCTGGACGATTTCCCTCACGCTTTTATCGGCATAGCCCGGTTCGCGGGTCTTGATGAACCAGGCATTTTCGGCAAAACGGCAGGCATCGATGAACAAGGGGATGCCGTAGCGATCGCAGACCGCACGCGTGGCACGAATGTTTTCCATGGAAACGGGCTGGCCACCGCCCGAGTTGTTGGTTACCGTGATCATGCACATCGGAATGTTTTGCACGCCGTGCTGTTCGATGAACTGCTCCAGCGCCCCGATATCCATGTTGCCTTTGAAAGGATGCTCAGAGTCGGGGTCCAGCCCTTCGGGTATCACCAGGTCAATCGCCTCGGCGCCCTGCGCTTCCACATTGGCCCTCGTGGTATCGAAATGCGTGTTGTTGGGAACGCACGCCCCCTCTTTCAGCACCACGGTGAACAGAATATTCTCAGCCGCCCTGCCCTGGTGTGTCGGCACCAGGTACTTGAAGGGCATCAGGTCCTTGACCGCCTTCTCGAACCGGTAGAACGAAGGGCTGCCGGCATACGCTTCATTGCCCTCCATAACGCCCCCCCATTGGCGGGCGCTCATGCTTGAGGTTCCCGAATCTGTCAGCAGGTCGATCAGCACATCATCGGCGTGAAGGTTGAAAAGATTATAGTGCGCCTGCTCAATGCACTGCTCACGCTCCGCGCGCGTGGTCATACGGATCGGCTCGACCGACTTGATCCGAAAGGGTTCGATAATGGTTTTCACGACAACCGGGTCCTCTGGGCAATCTGTTTCTTTGCTTTGCGCCGATACTCATGCAGCAACGGCTCTGTATATCCATTGGGCTGACGCGTGCCCTCCAGCGCCAGGGCGCAGGCAGCGGAAAAGGCCGCACTGTTCTCATAATCAGGCGCCATGGGGCAGTAGGCGGGGTCATCTTCGTTCTGGCGATCCACCACGCGCGCCATTCGCATAAAGGTCTCACGCACCTGCGCCTCGCTGCACACGCCATGATACAGCCAGTTGGCGATATGCTGACTCGAAATCCGCAGGGTGGCACGGTCCTCCATCAGTCCAACATCATTGATGTCGGGCACTTTGGAACAGCCCACACCCTGATCGATCCAGCGCACCACGTAGCCCAGGATGCCCTGCGCGTTGTTATCCAGTTCCGACTGGATCACCTCGGCGTCCAGATCTGCCGGATCACCGAAAGGTGGCGAGAGAATCTCTTCAAGCGATGCCATGGCCCGAGAAGCCAGTGCTTTCTGGCGGGCTGACACGTCCACTTCGTGATAGTGCAAGGCATGCAGGGTGGCTGCGGTGGGTGACGGTACCCACGCGCAGTTGGCTCCGGCCATGGGGTGAGCCGCTTTGGTATCCAGCATCTCGCGCATTTCGTCCGGCTTGGGCCACATGCCCTTCCCAATTTGGGCCCTGCCCGGCAGACCGCAGCGTATTCCCGTATCCACGTTCCAGTCTTCGTAGGCGGTGATCCAGGGCTGCTGCTTGATTTGCTCTTTGGGCAGCATGGGCCCCGCGACCATGCTGGTATGTATTTCGTCCCCGGTTCGATCCAGGAAACCGGTGTTGATAAAGACCAGGCGGTGGCGAACCGCGCGAATGCATTCTTCCAGGTTAACCGTGGTTCGGCGCTCCTCGTCCATCACCCCGATCTTCACCGTGCAGCGGTCCAGTCCGTACATCGCTTCCACGGCGCCGAACAGGCGGTCGGCGAAAGCGACTTCCTCCGGCCCGTGCATCTTCGGCTTGACGATATAAATGCTCCCGCTGCGGCTGTTTCGGAGCCTGCCCAGGCCACGCAGATCCACCAGGCCGCAACCCACCGTGACGATGGCGTCCAGGATGCCTTCAAAAACTTCCTGGCCATTTCGGTCCAGCAAAGCGTCGGTGGTCATCAGGTGCCCCACGTTTCGAACCAGCATCAGGCTGCGTCCGGGGAGCACCAACTCACCGCCATCGGCAGCGGTGTATGCCCGGTCGGGCGCCAGCGCCCGCGTCAGGGGCTTGCCGCCCTTGTCGAATGTCGCCTCGAGCGTGCCGCGCATCAGTCCGAGCCAGTTGCGGTATACGCCAACCTTGTCGTGCGCATCCACCGCCGCGACGGAATCTTCGCAATCCTGGATGGTGGTGACCGCGGCTTCCATTTCGATGTCGCACAGACCGCTGGGCGAATCCCGGCCAATCGGGTGGGCAGCGTCGATGTGAAGCTCCACATGCAGGCCATGGTTGGCCATCAGGATCATCTGCCGAGCGCCTTGCGCCCGATGGCCGAGATATTGGCCCACCCGAGCCAGCGTGGTCTGTTGACCGTCCTGCAGTGAGACAGCCAGTTCGGAACTCTGGCCTTTGGACACCACACGATACCCGCTGACCGCCGCATGCGAGCCTGTTTTCAGGGGGAAAGCCCGGTCCAGGAACTCCGCCGCGCGGGCAATCACCATGGCGCCTCGCCGAGGGTTGTAGGCCATCCCCGCCTCCAGCCCCCCGGACCGCGGAATCACATCGGTCCCGTAAAACGCGTCGTAGAGGCTGCCCCAGCGGGCATTGGCCGCATTCAGCGCAAAACGGGCGTTGCTGACAGGCACGACCAACTGCGGCCCGGCAACCGTCGCGATCTCACGGTCGACATTTTGCGTGTCAATCCTGAACGGCTCACCGGTGCGCTGCAGGTACCCTATTTCATGGAGAAACGCGCGGTAGGCGTCCGCATTCCACTGGCCCGCCGGTATGTCCCGGTGCCATTGATCGATCTTTTCCTGCATGTCATCGCGGATTTGGAGCAGCTCACGATTTTCCGGTGAGAACTCGTCGATCACCCGTTCCACACCCCGCCAGAAAACGGCAGGCTCGATGTCCAGCAGGGGCAGTAGCTCCTGTTCGATAAAATTCTGCAGGACCGGACGGGCGACCAGCGAGACGGCATCATTTTGGGTATTCATGTCTGTGAGAAATTCCGAAGATCTTTCATCGAAGAGATGAGCGCAATATATCGTTACCGCACCTGATTTGCATGACCTGGTTCAGGATTATGGAAAACTGCTGACTTTCGGCCGGGACCCTTCTCCAGGAGTCCGCTATGACTTACCATTCGACCCTTGGACAGGATCGTCATCAATGGTGGGCATTCCCTCTCGGGAAAAGTAGCAACAGGGGGTTCCAAGAACGCCGCTTTGCCCCTGCTTTTCGCCTCGCTGCTGGCCAACGGCACCCACCGCTTCAACAACGTGCCCAAGCTGATGGATATCGATTCCACCGCCATCCTGCTGGAGCACCTCGACTGCACCATGCACCGCGAGGGCGACCAGGTCACGGTGGAGACCCGCACATGCGCTGAGCCATTTGCACCTTACGACATCGTGCGGAAAATGCGTGCCAGCATTCTTTGCCTGGGGCCATTGCTGGCCCGGTACGGAGAGGCGCGCGTCAGCCTGCCGGGCGGTTGCGCCATTGGCACGCGCCCCATCAACCTGCATGTCGAAGCGCTGGGGCAACTTGGCGCCGAAATGGAAGTCGAAGGCGGCTACGTGCATGCCTGGGCCAACCACGGGCTGACCGGTAATACCATCGTGTTCGAAAATGCCACGGTTGGCGGAACCGAGAACCTGCTGCTGGCGGCCACGCTGGCCAGGGGAACCACCATTCTCGAGAATGCCGCCAAGGAGCCCGAAATCGTCGACCTGGCCGACTACCTTCGGGCCATGGGCGCACGCATCGAGGGCGACGGCAGCAGCGTGATTCATATCGAAGGTGTGGATCAATTGCAGCCAGCGGAGCATACCGTGATTCCGGACCGAATCGAGGCCGGCACCCTGCTGCTCGCGGGCGCGATCTCAGGTGGAGATGTGACCGTCACCCAATGCGTACCCGGACACCTGGACGCCCTGCTCAAGCGGCTTTCTGATTGTGGGTTCGAATTGGAGACGGGCCCTGACTGGATGCGCATCATGCCCCGCAGCGAGTGGGGGGCAGTCGATATCAGCACCGAGCCCTATCCAGGGTTCCCGACCGATCTGCAGGCCCAGTTCATGGCGCTGATGACGCTTGCCCAGGGAACTTCTGTTATCACGGAGCGCATTTTTGAGAATCGCTTCATGCATGTGCAGGAACTCGCCCGCATGGGGGCCAACATCACGCCCAAGACACAGGTTGCCATTGTTCGCGGTGACTCAGGCGCGCTGAGCGGCGCGCCCGTGATGGCCACCGACCTGCGCGCCAGCGCCAGTTTGGTGCTGGCCGGATTGGCTGCCGAGAACGAAACCGTGGTGAACCGCATCTATCACCTTGACCGCGGGTATGAGCGCCTGGAGGAAAAGCTTAAGACCCTGGGCGCGCAGATCGAGCGTCGCAGTGAGTCAGAGCACCCGGTGAGCTGAGCATCGTCCGCCGCCCCATGGCAAGAGCGCAGCACAATCCCTGGTCCTGGGTACCCAGCCTCTACTACGCAGAAGGCATACCCTACGTGGTCGTGATGACCGTTTCCGTCATCATGTACAAGCGCCTGGACATTTCAAATACCGAGATCGCGCTGTATACCAGCTGGCTGTATCTGCCTTGGGTCATCAAGCCATTGTGGAGCCCGTTGGTTGACGTGATCAAAACCAAGCGCGCCTGGATCCTGACCACACAGCTGCTGATCGGCGCCGGCATGGCCGGCGTGGCGCTGACGCTTCCAGGCAGTGATTTTTTCCGCTACTCACTGGCTTTTTTCTGGCTGATGGCGTTCAGCTCGGCCACACATGACATCGCCGCAGACGGCTTTTACATGCTTGGGCTCAACGCGCATCAGCAGGCGTTTTTCGTGGGCATCCGCAGCACGTTTTACCGCCTGGCCATGATTTCGGGACAAGGCCTGCTGGTGATGCTTGCCGGGTATGCAGAATCGCGCTCGGGCAGTCACGCCATGGCCTGGAGCATCACCTTTTACCTGCTGGCCGGCGTGTTCGTGCTGTTTTTCATCTACCACCGCTTCATGTTGCCCTTACCCCCCAAAGACGGCCAAAACGCCATCGCCTCCCCCGTCGATATTTTCCGGGGATACGGCGAAACCATGGTCTCGTTTTTCAGGAAAGACCGCATCCTGGTCATACTGGCGTTCCTGCTGCTGTTCCGCTTTGCCGAAGCCCAACTGGTCAAAATCGCCGCACCTTTCCTGCTGGACGGGACTGAAGCGGGAGGATTGGGGCTGGGCACCACAGAGGTGGGCTTCGTCTATGGCACGATCGGCGTCCTGATGCTGACGCTGGGCGGTCTGATGGGTGGTTTCCTGGCGGCCCGTCACGGCCTCAAATCATGGCTCTGGTGGATGGTGCTGGCCATCAACCTGCCCAACGCCGTGTACATTTTTCTGGCCTATGTCCAGCCGCAATCATTCTGGTTGATCAATGCCGCGGTCGGCTTGGAACAATTCGGCTACGGGTTCGGATTCACTGCCTATATGCTGTACATGATTTACGCGTCGCGCGGTGAACATGAGACCGCCCATTTCGCCATCTGTACCGGTTTCATGGCGCTCGGGATGATGATCCCGGGCATGTTCAGCGGCGCGATACAGGAATGGCTCGGCTATCAGCATTTTTTCGTGTGGATTCTGATGGCGACAGTGCCGTCATTCATCGTTGCCGGGTTGATCCCCCTGGACCGGGATTTCGGCAGACAACAGGTCATCACTCAAGATCATGACGAACACCCGGAATCACCCTAAACCCGGCCCCTTCCCGCCTCGCCCACGATGGCGTCATGAATCGGCCCGCGGCGCCCGATGGTTACTGCTGCTGCTTATGCTGAGCCCCCTCAGCGGCACCTGCGAGGTGCTGCCGGGTGTGGAGGTTCTGGCACGGGATCATGCCCATGAACTTGCGGGAAAGCGCGTGGGTATCCTGACCAACCCCACCGGCGTAACGCGCGAGCTGAAGTCGACCATCGACGTCATCCGGTCGCTGCCGCAGGTCAGGGTCGTGCGGCTGTTTTCGCCCGAACACGGCTTGCGCGGCCAGCACTACGCAGGCGACAAGGTGAGCGAGAATCTGGATCCCGTCTCAAGGCTGCCGGTGGTAAGTCTCTACGGGGCTACACGAAAACCAACGCCGGAAATGCTCGAAGGCCTGGATATGGTCATCTACGACATACAGGATGTCGGGCACCGCACCTATACCTATGTTTCCACACTGACCTACCTGATGGAGGCGTGCGAAGAAGCAGGCGTGGCGGTCTGGGTGCTGGACCGTCCGGATCCAATGGGCGGTCATCTGACAGGCGGCCCCATGCTGGATCCGGACCTGGAATCGTTTATCGGCATTCATCCGGTACCGCAGGTGTACGGCATGACACCCGGGGAATGGGCACAGATGATTCGGGCCGAACGCACGCCAGAAATTGACCTTCGCGTGATCACAATGGATGGGTGGCGCAGAGGCATGAATTTCGGGGCGCTTGGCTGGGTCTGGATTCCCACTTCGCAACATATCCCCCACTGGGAAACCAGCTATTTTTACGCCATGACCGGAACGCTCGGTGAGCTTCACCGCCTGAGCAACGGCGTGGGAACCCCCTCCCCCTTTGAATTGATTGGCGCATCATGGCTGGAACCGGTCGAATTCGCCTCACGGTTGAATGCGCTGAATCTGCCTGGCGTGATTTTTCGGCCCACGAGTTTCAAGCCTCGCTATGCGTTCGGCACCGGCGAGTTACTCCACGGAGTACAGATTCACATCAACGACCACGCCAGGGTAAACCCCGCACAGGTGGCCTCAGCGCTCAGCGCGGAGCTGATACGCGCAGCGCCGGAACAAGGCCTGTTTGATGCGCTGGACAATGGCAATGGTCAAGCGAGCATGTTTCTCAAGGCGTTGGGCGATCGTTCCCTGGCTGAGAAACTGGCCCGAAACGAGCCTGATGCCTTTGAAAGCGAAAGCAGTGAACGCCTCGATTCATTCAGGGAAAATCGCGTTAAATACCTGTTATACAGGTAATTTTTATTTAAATACCGCCGAATTCAATCAATCTGGGAGTGTGACCTGTGATAGCGCATGACGATGTCCGGATCAGGCACGAGGCTGGTCACGGGGTCATGTTTGCCTTTGTAATCGAGGGTCGAGAGCACGTAACGCATGCTTTCCAGCCGGGCCTTCTTCTTGTCATTGGACTGAACAATAATCCACGGGCTGTAAGTGGTATGCGTGCGGCTGTACATTTTTTCCTTGTAACGGGTATAGACGTCCCAATTCTCCTGGGCTTTTTCATCGACCGGGCTGATCTTCCACTGCTTGAGCGGGTCAGTGCGCCTGGACTCAAAGCGTTCGCGCTGCACATCCTTGGAGATGGAGAACCAGAATTTCACCAACTCGATCTTGTCCTCGTACAACATGTGTTCGAATTCGGGGGCCTGCTGCATGAACACCTTGTACTGCTCTTCGGTGCAAAACCCCATGACCGGCTCGACAACGGCCCGGTTGTACCAACTGCGGTCAAAGAACACGATTTCACCAGGATTCGGCAGCTGGTAGGCATAACGCTGAAAATACCACTGCCCCTGTTGCTCCTCGGTCGGTTTGGGCAGCGCGACAACACGTGCCGAACGCGGATTCAGATGTTCAATGAAACGACGAATGGTGCCGCCCTTGCCGGCCGCATCCCGCCCCTCGTAGATGATGGCTACCCGGCGCTTGTTGATCTGGACGTCCCGCTGTAGCTTGACCATCTCGATCTGCAGCTTTTCCAGCTCTTCCTCGTAACGCAGCTTGACCAATGCCTTTCGCGCGTTGATCTTTTTGGTGCCGAGCAGTTTCAGGAGGCCTTTTTTGGAGGTCACTTCCTCCAGTTCCCGAGCGGTCAGCCCGCTCTTCTTGATGGATTTCCCCACCCGTTTTTCATCCTGGCTCAACTTTTGCGGGCGCGCACTGTTCGATGTCTTGTCTGACTTGACCAGGACAGGTTTGGCTTGCTTTTTAGACATAACGGCCTCTCCGAAAAATCATGGATAGCCACCACCGTACATTCAGCAGGCTCAAAGCGGTAATGGAAATCCATCTTTTATTGACCGAGGGCAACACCCTGCCTCACGCCATTTACCCCGGATCGGGACAGAGCGCACGCCGGCTGGCCTAAGAAACCGTCAAAGCACCGCCGGTTCGAGCAAGGTCAGCGTGCCCGCATCGACATCGAGCTCGGCTTCGATGCCCAGCGGCAGAGATGCCCGGTCGGACACATGGCCAATCATCAGGCCTCTCAGCGTTGGAACACCCATCGGAACAAAACGTTGTTCAAACACCTCCTCAAGGCTGAAGGAGTTGCCGTCATCATCAGAGCGGCTGAACTTACCCAATACAACACCGGCCACTTGCTGCAGTTTACCCGTCAGCCAGAGTTGCGTGAGCATCCGATCCACCCGGTAGGGTGCCTCATCGATATCTTCCAGGAACAGGATGCGACCCTGGAAATCCGGCTCGTAGGGCGTTCCTATCAGATGTGTGAGCAGACTCAGGTTACCGCCCATCAGCCTGCCCCTGGCTTTTCCGCCCACAAACCGCGTGAGGCGGTTCTTACGCTCAACTTGACCCTCGCTACGTTCAAAGGGCGGCGGCGCGGCGACACTGACCGGCGCGACAGGCTCCATCATCACCTTTTTGAACTCGTCCAGGGTGTAATCGCTGAATCCCTGCTCTGCCACAGGCCCATGGAAGGTCACCAGACCCGTCAGCGTATGAATCGCCAGCACGAGTGCGGAAATATCACTGAATCCGGTGATGACCTTGGGATTTTCACGGATGGCTTCGTAGTCCAGGAAAGGCAAAATCCGGGACGACCCGTATCCCCCGCGGAGACAGAAAACAGCATCGATATCCGAGCGCCTGAACATGCGATTGACGTCATCCGCCCTTTGTCGATCGCTCCCTGCCAGGTACTGATCACGCGCCCACAGGTGCGCTCCCTCCACGACCTCGAAGCCGAAAGACTGCAAAACCTCAATGCCATAACGTACGCCTTCCGGCTCATGGGGCGGGCTGGCCGGCGCAACCAGGCCTACCCTCATGCCCCGCCTCAGCCTTGGCGGCTTGATGATGCCGGCAGAAGCCTTCCCTATCGCGGGGACCCCCGCCCAACCCATCGCGGCTGTTGCCAGGCACGCTTTCAGTAAGGTTCTTCTGTCCATGATTCAGCTCCCCGTTGAGTCCGTCCTTTGCGGCGGTCTGCAAGCGCCTCCCGGTCATACCCGGCGGCCCTGCGACTCGTTGGATGTCATTGCACGCTACTCCGGGTTGGCCCGGCGCCAGGCCCGCGGGGTTCGCTACCCTGGTACGCTCTGGCCGGGTTTATTTTAAGTCTGCCTGATGACCAATTAAACCGCGCATCAGATGTCTTCCGAACCGCTTAGCCGCGAAGCAAGGGAACCGGACCGGTCAAACATTTGCTGATAAACCCAGCCGGCCAGCCAGGTGAGCAGCGCCCCGGCCCCTGCGTACCAGGGCCAGTAAAGGGCCGTGCCCAGAGCCAGCAGGGACAGCCCGGCCACCCCCGACATGAACCCCAGCAGCGCCGCTGGCTGACGGACCGCGGGCAGAGTGACCGCCAAAAGATACACGCCCAGCACGGGGCCGGTGGCAAAGCCGGTGATCTTGAGCACCGAGGCAACCACGCTTTCCGTCATCCCTATTGCCCCCACCACCAGCGCGATCGCCACCTGGACCACTCCAAACACCGCAGTGGCCAGGCGAGAGGCCGCGAGTTGTCTGCCCGCGGGCATTGATCTCTTCCTCAGCGGCAAATAAACATCGGACATCCATGCCGTGGCAGACGAATTCAGCGAGCTGGACAAGGTAGACATCGCGGCGGCAAATACCGCGGCCAGCGTCAGCCCGGCCAGCCCCACGGGCATGTGCTGCACGATAAAAGTCGCGAACAAGCGGTCGCCCGCCTGCTGAGCGGCCTGGATATCACCCTTGGCCACCGTGAAGAACGCCGCCAGGGCGACACCCATCAGCAAGAACACGGCAAACTGGGCGAAGACGATAAACCCGCTGACGGCAAGCGCCCTGGCCGCGTCTCGCTCACTGCGCGCCGACAGGTAACGCTGCACCATCAACTGGTCCGTACCATGGGTCGCCATGGTCAGAAATGCGCCGCCCACCATACCCGACCAAAAGGTCATGGTGGGTTTGAAAAAACCGGGGTCCATATCGATCAGGGTTAGCTTTTCGCCTGCGCGGGCGTAACGGAGCAGATCATCGAGCCCTGCGGGCAAGGCGCCGAGGATCACCCAAAAGGCCGCACCGGCGCCCAGGATGTAAACGGCAAACTGGATGCAGTCGTTCCAAACCACCGATCGAGCCCCGCCAACGAGCGTATAGACGACGGTCAACAGGCCCAGCGTAACAATGGACGCCGCCAGATCGAGACCCAGCACGATATGTAAAACCAGCGCGGTCAGGAACAGGCGCAAGGCGTCGCTGAGGTTGCGCGTCACCAGGAACAGGCTGGATGCCGCCCGCCTGCTTAGACGGCCAAAGCGCTTCTCCAGCACCTCATAAGCCGTGAAATGGCGGCCCGAAAAGTATAAGGGCAATAGCAGCTTGATGATGATCAACCTTCCCAGGATGTACCCAAAGGTGATTTGCAGGAAGGTGAGGTTGCCACCTGCCGCGGCAGCAACGCCCGGCAAACTCAGGAAAGTAACGGTGCTGGTTTCCGTGGCGACAATGGAAAGCAGCAGCGCCCACCAGGGCAAAGATCG
>WTJD01000006.1 GCA_011524975.1 Lysobacterales bacterium | reverse complement strand
GGTGCGAGCGTGTTGAACAAGACGGCGCGACGGGCTTTAAAGCCCTTTGAAGATGCCGAATGACCGGGGCCGCCATGGTGCGAATGCCCGTTTGATTGAGCGAGAGCCTGAATAGCGCGGGTGTAGTTCAACGGTAGAACCTCAGCCTTCCAAGCTGATGATGTGGGTTCGATTCCCATCACCCGCTCCAGGCGTTTGTGAGGATGGCGGGGGCGTAAACAGGAAAAGTTATTATTCGCCCGCATAGCTCAGGCGGTAGAGCACTCCCTTGGTAAGGGAGAGGTCACTGGTTCAAGTCCAGTTGTGGGCACCACGAATTTGAGCGTTGTTTTTGACCTTTTGAAATTGACTGTATGTTCCGGAGACAGGCATGTCCAAAGAGAAATTTGAACGAACAAAGCCCCATGTAAACGTTGGCACGATTGGTCACGTGGATCATGGTAAGACGACGCTGACGGCGGCGATGACGAAGGTGTGTGCTGAGGCTCGCGGTGGTGAGTTCAAGGCATATGACCAGATTGACAACGCGCCGGAAGAGCGGGCGCGCGGTATCACGATTGCGACGGCGCACGTGGAGTACGAGTCGGACAACCGGCACTACGCGCACGTGGACTGCCCGGGTCACGCTGACTATGTGAAGAACATGATCACGGGCGCGGCGCAGATGGACGGCGCGATCCTGGTGGTATCTGCGGCGGACGGCCCGATGCCGCAGACGCGTGAGCACATTCTGCTGGCGCGCCAGGTGGGTGTGCCTTACATCCTGGTTTACCTGAACAAGGCTGACCAGGTGGACGATGAAGAGCTGCTGGAGCTGGTGGAGATGGAAGTGCGTGAGCTGCTGTCTTCCTACGAGTTCCCGGGCGATGACACCCCGATTGTGACCGGTTCTGCGCTGAAGGCGCTGGAAGGTGACACCTCGGACATTGGTATTCCGTCGATTCTGAAGCTGATTGAAGAGATGGACGGTTACATTCCGCAGCCTGAGCGCGACACGGACAAGCCGTTTTTGCTGCCGATCGAGGACGTGTTCTCGATTTCTGGCCGCGGCACGGTGGTGACGGGTCGTGTGGAGCGCGGTGTGATCAAGGTGGGTGAAGAGATCGAGATTGTCGGTATCAAGGAGACCACCAAGACGACGTGCACGGGCGTTGAGATGTTCCGCAAGCTGCTGGATGAAGGCCGCGCGGGCGACAACGTGGGTGTTCTGTTGCGTGGCACCAAGCGTGATGAGGTGGAGCGTGGTCAGGTACTGGCGCACGTGGGCACGATCACGCCGCACACCAAGTTTGAGGCGGAGGTGTACATCCTGTCGAAGGACGAGGGTGGTCGTCACACGCCGTTTTTCAAGGGTTACCGGCCGCAGTTTTACTTCCGTACCACGGACGTGACGGGTGCGGTTGAGTTGCCGGACGGTGTTGAGATGGTGATGCCGGGTGACAACATCCAGATGACGGTGACGCTGATTGCGCCGATCGCCATGGAGGAAGGTCTGCGATTCGCTATTCGCGAGGGTGGCCGGACGGTTGGCGCTGGCGTGGTGGCGAAGATCCACGAGTAATTAGGAACCAGGGACTAGTAACTAGGGACTAGTCCCTTGTCCCTAGTCCCCACTTACGAACGAAGTGAGTACAACAGGCTGGTGGGCGCTGAATGCCCACCGGCTTTGTGGTTTGAAGCGGAAGCGAAAGGCCAGTAGCTCAACTGGCAGAGCAGCGGTCTCCAAAACCGCAGGTTGGGGGTTCGAGTCCCTCCTGGCCTGCCACTTCCGCCAGAGCACCAGATACAGGAAACGGTTGATACCAGGCGAATGAACAGCAAAGTGGAAAAAGAGCAGGCGAGTGCTCGCGGCAGCGCCTACCTGGTGCTGTCGGTCATCATGCTGCTGGGTGGCATTGCGGCTTACTACTACTACAAAGAATTGGCGATTACGCCGGTTCGCGTAGCGGGTCTGATCGCCGTGACCATCCTGGCTTCCTGGGTCGCCAGTCGCTCGGAAACGGGCGCTGCGTTCTTCCGCTTTCTTAAAGAGGCGGACATCGAGCGGCGAAAAGTGGTGTGGCCCACCCACCAGGAAGCGTTGCAGACTTCGTTGATGGTGATCGTGGTCACCATCATTATTTCGCTGTTCCTGGCGGCTGTGGACTGGATGCTGGGCGCCCTGGTCCGGAACTTGTTGGGAGGTTGATCGATGGCCAAGCGTTGGTATGTCGTTCACGCGTATTCCGGCTTCGAAAAGCAGGTTCAACGCTCGCTTGAAGAGCGGATCAAGCGCGCCGGCATGGAAGACATGTTCGGAGATGTGCTGGTTCCCACCGAAGAAGTGGTCGAGATGAAAGGTGGCCAGAAGCGCCGCTCCGACCGCAAATTCTTCCCTGGCTATGTGCTGGTGGAAATGGAAATGACGGATGAGACCTGGCACCTGGTGAAAGACGTGCCCAAAGTGATGGGGTTCATCGGCGGCACCGCGGACCGCCCGGCGCCCATCACCGAGCGTGAGGCGGATGCCATTCTCAACCGCGTGCGCGAGGGCGTCGACAAGCCCAGGCCCAAAGTGCTGTTCGAGCCGGGCGAGATGGTTCGGGTCGTCGACGGGCCGTTCAACGATTTCAACGGCGTGGTCGAGTCGGTCGACTACGAGAAGAGCCGCCTGCAGGTGGCAGTACTGATTTTTGGGCGTTCAACGCCGGTGGAGCTGGAGTTTCACCAGGTAGAGAAGTCCTAAAAGCGGAACTAGGAACAAGGAACTAGGAACTAGTCCCTAGTCACCAGTCCCTAGTCCCTAAATTTAGACGGGGAGCCTTGCCGCACGTCGGCAGGCGTTTGAACCCGAGGAGACAAAGCAATGGCAAGAAAGATTTCAGCTTACATCAAGCTGCAGGTGCCGGCTGGTCAGGCCAATCCGAGCCCGCCCGTAGGCCCGGCCCTGGGTCAGCATGGTGTCAACATCATGGATTTCTGCAAGGCGTTCAATGCCCAGACGCAGGAAGCCGAACCCGGCATACCGCTCCCGGTCATCATTACGGTTTACAGTGACCGCAGCTTCAGCTTCGTCACCAAGACGCCGCCGGCAGCTGTGCTTTTGCGCAAAGCGGCGGGCATTGCCAAAGGCTCCGGCGAGCCGAATGTCAACAAGGTTGGAACGGTGACCCGGGCCCAGCTCGAGGAAATTGCCAAGGCCAAGGAACCTGATCTGACGGCCGCCGACATGGATGCCGCCGTACGCACGATCGCCGGCTCGGCCCGGAGCATGGGCCTGAACGTGGAAGGAGTCGAATGATGGCCAAGTTTGGAAAACGCATGCGTTCCATCCGCGAGCAGATTGAGCCCGGAAAGGTGTACGCCGTCGACGAGGCGCTGGACCTGCTGAAGAACTCCAGCAAAGTGAAATTCCGCGAGTCGGTAGACGTCGCCGTTCGGCTTGGCGTGGATCCGCGCAAGTCGGACCAGGCCGTGCGCGGTTCCACGGTGTTGCCAAACGGTACGGGCAAGACCGTCCGCGTGGCCGTTTTCACCCAGGGTGACAACGTCGAGAAGGCAACGGCCGCTGGCGCCGATGTGGTGGGCATGGACGATCTGCATGACCAGATCAAAGGTGGAGACCTTGGGTTTGACGTGGTGATTGCCACACCCGACGCCATGCGTGTGGTCGGCAAGCTGGGCCAGATTCTCGGCCCGCGCGGGCTGATGCCCAACCCCAAGGTGGGTACGGTGACGCCGGATGTCGAAACCGCTGTGAAGAACGCCAAAGCCGGCCAGGTCAGGTTCCGCACCGACAAGGCTGGCATTATCCACAGCACCATCGGCAAGGCGGACTTCGAGAGTGACGCGCTCAAAGCGAACCTCGAAGCGCTGCTGGCATCGCTGGTTAAACTCAAGCCCGCGTCGTCCAAAGGGCAGTACCTGAAGAAGGTGGCTGTTTCCACGACCATGGGTCCGGGCCTGGTGATCGATCACACCACGCTTGAACTTTAATTTTTAGGAATTTGCCGGGCGCCGGTTTTTCCGGCGTCGGGTAAATGGCGGGCCGGATCATGTGCTCTTTGACCTGATCTGACCGTCCCAGACCGCAGGTGCCGCGACGCCTTAACGGCGAAACGGCTTAATAGGCAACCGGGTAACCGGGACCGACCTGCGCAGATGGTGGAGCCCCCGCTACTCGAGCGCTTTTTCGCTGGAGTGCTGGAGTAGCGGGGTAGCCACTGGTGAGTCAAACCCGCCGGGAAACCGGCAGCCAGACTCAATAGGAGGTAACCAATGGCGCTCAATATTGAGCAAAAGAAGGCAGTTGTCGCGGAAGTGTCCGGTGTGGCGCAAAGCGCTTTGTCTGCTGTCGCGGCTGAGTATCGCGGCCTCTCTGTCGAGGAAATGACCGAACTGCGCGTCAAGGCGCGTGAGTCCGGCGTTTACGTCAAAGTGGCCAAGAATACGCTCACTCGCAGGGCTGTTGAGGGTACCGAGTTCGAGTGCATGAGCGAATCGCTGACAGGACCGCTCCTGTTGGCATTCAGCCTGGAAGATCCAGGCGCCGCGGCCCGGCTGGTCAAGGACTTTGCCAAGTCCAATGAGCAGTTGGTCGCGAAACTGGTCGCCATCGGCGGAGAGTTGTACGACGCTTCCGAATTGGAGCGCTTGTCCAACCTGCCGACATACGACCAGGCGCTTGCGATGCTTATGGGTGTCATGAAGGCCCCGGTCGAGAAGTTCGTCAGGACGCTCGCCGAGCCACACACGAAACTCGTTCGTACCATCGCTGCCGTGCGGGACGCCAAGCAGGCTGCCTGAACTTTATTTTGAATTGGCAGACCGAAAGGCTGCCCCTGTAACGTAATTGGAGAGACGACAATGGCCGTTTCAAAAGAAGACATTCTCGAAACTATTGCCAACATGAGCGTAATGGATGTGGTTGAACTCATCGACGCCATGGAGGAAAAGTTCGGTGTATCCGCTGCCGCTCCGGTAGCCGTTGCCGCTGCCGGTCCGGCAGCCGGTGGCGATGCCGCTGCCGCTGAGGAAAAGACCGAGTTCGACGTTATCCTGAGCTCGTTCGGTGACAAGAAAGTGGCTGTCATCAAGGAAGTTCGCGGTATTACCGGTCTGGGCCTGAAAGAGGCCAAGGACCTGGTCGAAGGTGCTCCTTCCCCTGTCAAGGAAGGTGTCAGCAAAGACGAAGCAGAAGAGATCAAGACCAAACTCGAGGGCGCTGGCGCTCAGGTCGAGGTCAAGTAAATCTCTCCCGCTTCGGGAAAGCAAACCGGAATTGGCCGGGGGCTTCGCGCCCCTGGCCCGTTTCCGTTTTGCTTGTTTGCTGTTTTGGGAAAGCGCCCTGACCGGCGTTTTTCGCGCTGTTGAAGTAACCAGGTGGTTCGCGTGGACCGCACAGAGGCGAAGTGAACATGAAATACTCATTCACCGAAAGAAAGCGTATTCGGAAGGATTTCGGCAAGCGGGGCTCTATCCTCGATGTGCCTTTCCTGCTCCAGACCCAGATTCGCTCCTACCAGGAATTTCTGCAATTGGAAGTTCCGGAGGAGAACCGCAGGGAACGTGGTTTGCACGGTGCCTTGCAGTCGGTATTTCCTATTGTTTCCTTCTCTCGCAACGCCGCGCTGGAATATGTGAGCTATACGCTCGGTGACCCGCCGTTCGATGTGCGTGAGTGCAAGCTGCGCGGCATGACCTATGGCGCGCCGCTGCGCGTGCGGGTTCGGCTGGTTATTTACGATAAAGAGAGTTCGGCCAAGCAAAAGCCGGTCAAGTACGTTAAGGAGCAGGAAGTCTACATGGGCGACCTGCCGCTGATGACGGAAACGGGGACGTTCATTATCAACGGCACCGAGCGCGTCATCGTGTCACAGCTGCACCGTTCGCCCGGCGTGTTTTTTGATCACGACAAGGGCAAGACCCACTCCAGCGGCAAGCTGCTGTACTCGGCCCGGGTGATTCCCTACCGCGGTTCTTGGCTGGATTTCGAGTTCGACCCCAAGGACTGCATCTATACCCGTATTGACCGTCGCCGCAAGCTGCCGGTGACCATTCTCCTGCGGGCCCTGGGTATGACCAACGAGGAGATACTCTCCACGTTTTTCGAAACCAGCAACATCAGCCTGTTGAAAGAGGGTGCCAAGCTGGACGTGGTGCCCGAGCGGCTTCGTGGTGACACGGCGCTTGCCGATATCAAGGACAAGAAAGGCAAGACGATCGTTGAAGAGCGCAAGCGAATCACGGCCCGGCACGTCAAACTGATCAGCGAGGCAGGCATCAAGGCGCTGGACGTGGCCGATGAATACCTGATCGGCAAGATCATGGCCAAGGACCTCATCGACAAAGAGTCCGGCGAACTGCTGGCTGCCGCGAACGCCGAGATCACCGAGGAATTGCTGGAAGCGCTGCGCGAAGCCGGGATCAAGAAATTCGAAATTCTGTACGTGAACGACCTGGATCAAGGTCCTTACGTGGCCGACACGCTGCGTATTGACCCCTCCGCGACAGAGTTGGAGGCACTGGTCGAGATTTACCGCATGATGCGCCCGGGAGAGCCGCCCACCAAGGAGGCGGCGCAAAACCTGTTCAAGAACCTGTTCTTCACCGAAGAGCGGTACGACCTCTCCGGTGTGGGCAGGATGAAATTCAATCGTCGCGTCGGCCGCGGCGAGGTAGAAGGCCCGGGCGTGCTCGATCGCGAGGACATCCTTGCTGTCCTGAAGGTGCTGATTGATATCCGCAACGGTAATGGCACCGTCGACGATATCGATCACCTGGGCAACCGCCGTGTGCGCAGCGTGGGCGAGATGGCTGAAAACGTCTTTCGCGTGGGCGTGGTGCGCGTGGAGCGGGCCGTGCGCGAACGCCTCTCGGTGGCTGAGAGTGAAGGGCTGACCCCGCAGGACCTGATCAACGCCAAGCCTGTGGCAGCCGCGATCAAGGAGTTTTTTGGATCCAGCCAGCTGAGCCAGTTCATGGATCAGAACAACCCGCTGTCGGAGGTGACGCACAAGCGCCGCGTCTCCGCGCTGGGGCCAGGTGGCCTGACCCGTGAGCGCGCGGGGTTCGAGGTGCGCGACGTGCACCCGACGCATTATGGACGGGTATGCCCGATCGAGACGCCGGAAGGCCCGAACATCGGACTGATCAACTCGCTGGCCGTCTACGCGCGGACCAATGATTACGGATTCCTCGAGACGCCGTATCGAAAAGTGGTCAACAGCAAAGTGACGAATGATGTCGAGTATCTCTCGGCCATCGAGGAAGGTGACTATGTCATCGCCCAGGCCAACGCGGAGCTGGACAAGAATGGCAAGTTCGTGGATGAGTTCATCCCCTGTCGTCACCTTGGCGAATTCACGCTGAAAGAGCCTGCAGACGTTAATTTCATGGACGTCTCGCCCAAGCAGATCGTGTCCGTTGCCGCCTCGCTGGTTCCATTCCTGGAGCACGATGACGCCAACCGCGCGCTGATGGGCTCCAACATGCAGCGGCAGGCGGTGCCGACGCTACGCGCCGAAAAGCCCCTGGTGGGCACCGGTATGGAGCGTGCGGTTGCGACCGATTCGGGTGTGACCGCGGTCGCGCGCCGTGGCGGTATCGTCGACCAGGTCGACGCCGGCCGCATTGTGGTTCGCGCCAACGAGGACGAGGTGCCCGCGGGCGATCCGGGCGTGGATATCTACAATCTCACCAAGTACCAGCGTTCCAATCAGAACACCTGCATGAACCAGCGGCCGCTGGTGACCGTGGGTAATATCGTGGAGCAGGGCGACGTACTGGCCGATGGTCCTTCAACCGACCTGGGAGAGCTGGCGCTGGGGCAGAACATGCTGGTCGCGTTCATGCCCTGGAACGGCTACAACTTCGAGGATTCGATTCTCATTTCCGAGCGCGTGGTGGAAGAAGATCGGTACACCACCATTCACATCGAGGAGCTGACCTGTGTCGCGCGCGACACCAAGCTCGGGTCCGAGGAAGTCACTTCTGACATTCCTAACGTGGGTGAGCACAACCTGAACAAGCTCGATCAGTCCGGCATTGTCTATATCGGTGCTGAGGTCAGCGCCGGCGACATCCTGGTCGGCAAAGTGACGCCCAAGGGTGAAACCCAGCTGACACCGGAAGAAAAACTGTTGCGCGCCATCTTCGGCGAGAAGGCCTCCGACGTAAAAGACACGTCCCTGCGTGTTCCCTCCGGTATGGACGGCACCGTGATCGATGTACAGGTCTTCACCCGGGACGGGGTCGAGAAGGACGAGCGCGCCATTTCGATCGAAAAGGAGCAGTTGAGGCAGGTTCGCAAAGACCTGGACGACCAGCTGCGCATCGTTGAAAACGCCATCTATCTGAGGCTCGAGAACACCCTGGTCGGCAAGATGGCCGACAAGGGCCCGGGCATCAAGAAAGGCAGCAAGGTGACGGCTGACTACCTGGCCGGCCTGGAGCGTGACGACTGGTTCAAACTGCGCATGAAGAATGACGAGGCCAATGATCTGCTCGAGCAGATGGCCGACCAGGTTCGAGAACAGCGGAAGGTGTTCGACGCGCGTTTTGAAGAGAAGAAGGCCAAGATCACCCAGGGCGATGACCTCGCTCCCGGCGTGCTCAACATGGTCAAGGTCTACCTGGCCGTTAAGCGACGCATTCAGCCCGGTGACAAAATGGCCGGCCGCCACGGCAACAAGGGCGTGATTTCGATGATCGTGCCCACCGAGGACATGCCGTTCATGGAGGACGGAACCCCGGTCGATATCGTGCTGAACCCGCTGGGTGTGCCATCGCGAATGAACATCGGGCAGGTGCTGGAGACGCACCTCGGCTGGGCCGCCAAGGGTCTGGGCCACCGCATTCGTGACATGGTGGACAGCAAGGCCAAGACGGATGATATCCGCAAGTTCCTGGACAAGGTCTACAACTCCGACCAGACGGGCCGCGTCAACATGAACAGTTTCTCGGCCGCTGAGGTCAAGACCATGGCGGACAACCTGATAGAAGGCGTGCCGATGGCTACTCCGGTATTCGACGGCGCCCCCGAGGTTGAGATCAAGAAATTGTTGGATCTCGCCGGCCTGCCGGAGAGTGGTCAGACCACCTTGTTCGACGGCCGCACGGGCGACGCTTTTGACCGCCCCGTGACCGTTGGCTACATGTACATGCTCAAACTCAACCACCTGGTGGATGACAAGATGCATGCCCGATCCACGGGCCCCTACAGCCTGGTGACCCAGCAGCCGCTGGGCGGCAAGGCGCAGTTCGGCGGTCAGCGTTTCGGTGAGATGGAGGTCTGGGCGCTGGAGGCTTATGGCGCGGCCTACACCCTGCAGGAAATGCTGACGGTCAAGTCCGACGACGTCAGCGGCCGTAACCAGATGTATAAAAATATCGTCGATGGCAACCACGAGATGGCGGCAGGCATGCCCGAATCCTTCAACGTACTGGTGAAGGAAATCCGCTCGCTGGGCATCAACATCGAACTTGAAGAGACCTGATTCCGAGGAGATTAACGGTGAGAGACTTACTCAATCTCTACAATCGCCAGCGCCAGCCGCTGGATTTCGACGCCATCCGTATCGGCCTTGCGCCGCCGGATCTCATTCGGTCGTGGTCTTTTGGCGAGGTGAAAAAGCCAGAAACGATCAACTACCGTACCTTCAAACCGGAGCGCGACGGGCTGTTCTGTGCCGCCATCTTCGGCCCGGTGAAGGATTACGAGTGCCTGTGCGGCAAGTACAAGCGCATGAAGCACCGCGGTGTCGTCTGTGAAAAATGCGGCACCGAGGTCACGCTGACCAAGGTGCGGCGCGAGCGCATGGCGCACATCGAGCTGGCCAGCCCGGTGGCGCACATCTGGTTCCTCAAATCGCTGCCCTCGCGGATCGGCCTGATGCTGGACATGACCCTGCGTCATATCGAGCGCATCCTGTACTTCGAATCCTACGTGGTACTGGACGCGGGCCTGACCACGCTGGAGCGTGGTCAACTGCTGACCGATGAGCAATACATCGAGGCGGTCGAGGAGTTCGGTGACGAGTTTGACGCCCGCATGGGCGCCGAAGCGGTCTTTGAGCTGCTGCGCACCATCGACCTGAACGAAGAGCTGATGAAGTTGCGTGACGACGTCAACGCCACGCGCTCGGTCACCAAGCTCAAGCGTCTGTCCAAGCGTATCAAGCTGGTCGAGGCGTTCATCCATTCAGGCAATCGCCCTGAATACATGATCATGACGGTGCTGCCGGTGTTGCCTCCGGATTTGCGTCCGCTGGTGCCTCTGGACGGCGGGCGTTTCGCCACCTCTGATCTGAACGACCTGTATCGCCGGGTGATCAACCGCAACAACCGCCTGAAGCGCCTGCTGGAGCTGAACGCGCCCGACATCATCGTGCGTAACGAAAAGCGCATGCTGCAGGAGTCGGTGGACGCGCTGCTCGACAACGGTCGCCGCGGTCGCGCCATTACCGGTACCAATCGTCGCCCGCTGAAGTCGCTGGCTGACATGATCAAGGGCAAGCAGGGCCGTTTCCGTCAGAACCTGCTGGGCAAGCGCGTCGATTACTCCGGCCGTTCGGTCATCGTGGTCGGCCCGACCCTGAAGCTGCATGAGTGCGGTCTACCGAAGAAGATGGCGCTGGAGCTGTTCAAGCCGTTCATTTTCAGCAAGCTGCAACGTCGCGGCATGGCGGCCACGATCAAGGCGGCCAAGAAGCTGGTCGAGGCCGAGCGCGCGGAAGTCTGGGATATCCTGTCCGAGGTCATCCGTGAGCATCCGGTCCTGTTGAACCGTGCCCCGACCCTGCACAGGCTGGGCATCCAGGCTTTCGAGCCGGTGCTGATCGAGGGTAAGGCCATTCAGCTGCACCCGCTGGTATGTACGGCGTTCAATGCTGACTTCGACGGTGACCAGATGGCCGTGCACGTGCCGCTGAGTGTTGAAGCCCAGCTGGAAGCGCGCGCCCTCATGATGTCGTCCAACAACATCCTGTCACCGGCCAATGGCGAGCCGATCATCGTGCCGACCCAGGACGTGGTACTGGGCCTGTATTATATGACCCGCCAACTGGCTGGTGTCGAAGGCGAGGGCATGTACTTCTCGGACATCGAAGAAGTGCATCGCGCCTATGAAAACCGGGCCGTTGAGCTGCACGCAAGCATCAAGGTGCGCATCGACGAGACCATTATTTCCGAGCACGGCGAAGAACGCCATGAGACCAACCTGGTGGAAACCACGGTCGGGCGCGCTCTGCTGGCGGAGATCCGCCCGTCGGGCATGCCGTTTCGCCTGCTGAACGAGCCGCTGAAGAAGAAACAGATCTCTCAGCTGATCGACTCCTGCTACCGCCGGCTTGGTCTCAAGAAGACCGTGGTGTTTGCTGACCGGCTGATGTACGCGGGCTTTCATTACGCAACCAAGGCCGGGGTATCCATCGGTATCGATGATCTGATGGTGCCGGACGAGAAGAAAAACATCCTGGATGAAGCCGAGCACGAGGTGGTCGAGATTCAGAACCAGTATGTATCCGGCCTGGTGACCGCGGGTGAGCGCTACAACAAGGTGGTCGATATCTGGTCGCGCACCAACGAACAGGTCGCGCGCGCCATGATGCAGCGGATGGGCAAGCATGTCGCCACGACCGTTGATGGCAAGGAAATCGAAGAAGAATCGATGAACTCGATCTTCATCATGGCTGATTCCGGCGCCCGAGGCTCGGCCGCCCAGATTCGACAGCTGGCCGGCATGCGAGGCCTGATGGCCAAGCCGGACGGCTCGATTATCGAGACGCCGATTACCGCTAATTTCCGTGAAGGCCTGGACGTGCTGCAGTACTTCATCTCCACGCACGGCGCCCGTAAGGGCCTTGCCGACACGGCATTGAAGACGGCCAACTCCGGGTATCTCACGCGGCGCCTGGTCGATGTCGCCCAGGATCTGGTCATTACCGAAAATGACTGTGGCACTCAGGCCGGTATCGACATGCAGCCGATCGTCGAAGGCGGTGACGTTGTAGAGCCGTTGCGCGAGCGCGTGTTGGGCCGCCTGGTGGCGCAGGATATTCTCCGGCCCGGTACCGATGAAGTCATCGCAGAGCGCAACACGCTGCTGGACGAGCAGATGGTGGAAATGCTCGAAGAGGTCGGTGTTGACCACGTTGTGGTTCGTTCAACCATCACCTGTAGCACCAAGTATGGTGTCTGCGCGCGCTGCTACGGTCGCGACCTGGCGCGCGGTGAACTGGTCAATATCGGTGAGTCGGTCGGGGTGATTGCCGCCCAGTCCATCGGCGAGCCCGGCACGCAGCTGACCATGCGTACCTTCCATATTGGGGGTGCCGCATCGAGGGCGGCCGCGGTCGACCACATCCAGGTGAAATCTGACGGAACGATCCGCCTGCATAACCTGAAATCCGTGGAAAACGCCGACAAAAAGCTGGTCGCGGTTTCGCGATCCGGTGAATTGTCGGTGATCGACGAGCACAGCCGTGAGCGGGAGCGTTACCGGATTCCTTACGGCGCCATCCTTTCGGTTCGTGACGAGGACGAAGTCAAGTCCGGCGATGTGGTGGCCAATTGGGATCCGCATACGCACCCGATCGTGACCGAGGTGGCCGGTAAGGTGAAGTTCCATGACTTCATCGACAACGTGACCATCAACGAGGAAGTGGACGAAATCACCGGCCTGACCAGCCTGATCATCACCGATCCGAAGCAGCGTGGCTCAACCGGCAAAGACCTGAGGCCCATGATTGCCCTGGTCGACGGGCGCGGTCGGGAACTGCATCTGGCCGGCACCAAGATTCCGGCGCAGTATTTCCTGCAGCCGGGCGCGATTGTCGGTATCCAGGACGGTCAGGAAGTACAGGTGGGCGACATTGTGGCCCGCATTCCGCAGGAAACGACCAAGACGCGTGACATCACCGGTGGTCTGCCCCGGGTGGCTGATTTATTCGAGGCCCGCAAGCCCAAAGAGCCCGCTATCCTGGCGATGAAGTCCGGTGTGGTCAGCTTTGGCAAGGAAACCAAGGGCAAGCAGCGCCTGGTGATCACCCCCACCGAGGAAGACATCGAGCGCAGCAAGCTCAAGCCGCTGGAAGGCAAGATCGACGACGGTGAAGCCGCTGAAGAATTGATTCCAAAGTGGCGCAATATCCTGGTGTTCGAGGGCGAGCACGTTGAGAAGGGTGAAACGGTTGTCGATGGTGAGCCCAGCCCGCACGATATCCTGACACTGCTGGGTGTCGAGGCGCTGGCCGATTACCTGGTCAAGGAAATCCAGGACGTTTACCGCCTGCAGGGCGTGCGGATCAATGACAAGCATATCGAAGTCATCATTCGCCAGATGCTCCGCAAGGCGGAAGTGCTCGAGCCGGGTGATACGACGCTCCTGCCGGGCGATCAGCTGGATGTTGTTCAGATCCATGAAGCCAATACCGAGGCGGAACGCGAGGGCATTCGGCCCGCCGAGTATCAGCGTGTGCTGCTCGGCATCACGAAAGCTTCGCTGGCCACCGAATCGTTCATCTCAGCAGCCTCTTTCCAGGAGACGACACGGGTGTTGACCGAGGCCGCGGTGCGCGGCACCACGGATTACCTGCGTGGTCTCAAGGAAAACGTGATTGTGGGCCGACTGATACCGGCAGGTACCGGCATGGCTTACCACAAGTCACGCAAGCGGGTGCAGGATGTCGAGCCGGAGATTGATCTGGAAGCGCTGACTGCGGCCATTGCTGCGGAAGAGGTCGACACCGAAGCGGACGAGACCGAAGCAGAATCCTGAGCATTCAATCGGGTTGAAGACACAGGCCCGGAGCCGGCTGGTTCCGGGCCTTTTTAAGAAAGAGGGGCATTCGACGGAATTTTGCAGCCTCAGGCCTTGCCTGGGCAGATTTTTCCTGTCATAATTGTCCAGCTAAGTGAATAGCAATCCCTCCCGAAGGAGGGCCGGGCAGAAAAAAGTCTGTTCCGGAGAGCCGATGTCGCCGGCGCGTGGGCCGGATTCATGGGCGCCCAATCCAGGTTTAAGTCAACCCGGGTTGGGCGTTTGACATTGCTAGGGGGTTTGTTTTTGGACAAACCCTGCGACAGGCAGCCGTTGGGAGGCCTGTCTTTTTTTAACTAAGGACACTGGATTTATGTCGACAGTCAATCAATTGGTACGCAAGCCGCGCAAGCCGAAGGTCTACAAAAGCAATGTGCCGGCGCTGGAAGGATGCCCGCAGAAACGTGGCGTCTGCACCCGTGTATACACGACCACCCCAAAGAAGCCGAATTCGGCCCTTCGCAAGGTGGCGCGTGTCCGGTTGACCAATGGCTTCGAGGTAACCAGCTATATCGGTGGTGAAGGGCATAACCTGCAGGAGCACAGCGTGGTGTTGATCCGCGGTGGTCGTGTCAAGGATCTGCCCGGTGTTCGTTACCACACGGTCCGCGGCAGCCTGGATACGGCAGGCGTCAGCGACCGCAAGCAGGCCCGTTCCAAGTACGGCGCCAAGCGGCCCAAGAAGTAAGTCTGAACAAGACAGATTAACGGAAGCAAACGATGTCCAGAAAACGTTCAAATTTTGCACGCGACGTACTGCCAGACCCGAAGTTTGGCAGTGAGATGCTGACCCGCTTCATCAACATGGTGATGCACAGCGGCAAGAAGTCCGTGGCGGAGAAGATTGTCTACGGCGCGATCGACACCATCGAGGAGCGCAACAAGAGCGCCGATCCGGTCGAGTTGATCGAAAAGGCGCTGGAAAATGTCGCGCCGATGGTCGAAGTGAAATCACGTCGTGTCGGCGGCGCCACCTACCAGGTGCCGGTGGAAGTTCGCCCGAAGCGTCGTCAGACGCTGGCGATGCGCTGGATTATTGACGCCGCTCGCCGTCGTGGTGAGAAGAGCATGCCGCAGCGCCTGGCGGGCGAGTTGCTTGAAGCGGTCGAGCAGCGCGGTACGGCAGTCAAGAAGCGTGAAGACACGCATCGCATGGCGGAGGCCAACAAGGCGTTCGCTCACTATCGTTGGTAACAGGATTCGAGGAATAGGAAAGTGGCCCGTAGTACCCCCATTGAGCGGTATCGCAACATCGGCATCATGGCGCACATCGATGCCGGTAAGACGACGACCACCGAGCGCATCCTCTACTACACCGGGGTTTCGCACAAAATCGGTGAAGTGCATGACGGTGCTGCGACCATGGACTGGATGGAGCAGGAACAAGAGCGTGGTATTACCATTACCTCCGCTGCGACCACCTGTTTCTGGAATGGCATGGATCAGCAGTTCCCTGAGCATCGCATCAACATCATCGACACGCCGGGGCACGTGGACTTCACCATTGAAGTGGAGCGTTCCCTGCGGGTGCTCGATGGCGCGGTCGCGGTCTTTTGCGCCGTAGGTGGCGTGCAGCCCCAGTCTGAAACGGTTTGGCGCCAGGCGACCCGCTACAGCGTTCCCCGGGTCGCGTTCGTCAACAAGATGGACCGGACCGGTGCAGATTTTGAGCGGGTGGTAGACCAGATCAAGGATCGTCTTGGCGCGCGTCCTGTCCCCGTTCAGCTGCCGATCGGCGCCGAGGAAAATTTCGAAGGTGTCATCGACCTGGTCAAGATGAAAGCCATTTACTGGCACAACGAGAACATGGGCGTGACCTACGACGCCAAGGATATTCCCGATGACTTGCTGGCGAAGGCCGAAGAAGCGCGGGAGTTCATGGTTGAGTCGGCTGCCGAGGCATCGGAAGAGCTGATGGATGCCTACCTCGAGACCGGCGAACTGACCGATGAGCAGATCTACGAAGGTCTCCGCGCCGGGACGCTGGCCAATGACATCGTTCCCTGCATGTGCGGCACTGCTTTCAAGAACAAGGGCGTGCAGGCGCTGCTGGATATCATCGTCCAGGTCATGCCGTCGCCCGTGGACGTGCCGGCCATCAAGGGCATTCTGGACACCGAAGAAGAGGCGGTTCGCAACAGCAATGACGACGAGCCGTTTGCATCCCTGGCGTTCAAAATCGCCACGGATCCTTTTGTTGGCACGTTGACCTTCTTCCGCGTGTATTCCGGGGTGCTGAAGTCCGGCGACACGGTTTACAACCCGGTCAAAGGCAAGAAAGAGCGCGTTGGGCGCATCCTTCAGATGCACTCCAACTCCCGTGAAGAGATCAAAGAAGTTCGCGCCGGCGACATCGCCGCGGCGGTGGGCCTGAAAGACGTTACGACCGGTGACACCCTCTGCGCCACCGGCGAGGTCATCACGCTTGAGCGCATGGAGTTCCCCGAACCGGTGATCTCCGTGGCGGTAGAGCCCAAGACCAAGGCCGACCAGGAGAAGATGGGCGTCGCGCTGGGCAAGCTGGCCCAGGAGGACCCGTCCTTCCGCGTGCACACCGACGAAGAGTCGGGCCAGACGATCATTTCTGGCATGGGCGAGCTGCACCTGGACATCCTGGTCGACCGAATGAAGCGAGAGTTCAAGGTCGAAGCCAATATCGGTCGTCCGCAGGTGGCCTATCGCGAAACGGTTCGCCAGGAAGTGGAAGCCGAAGGCAAGTTCGTGCGTCAGTCGGGTGGTCGCGGTCAGTATGGCCACGTCAAGATTCGCCTGACCCCGCTGCAGCCGGGTGACGGTTACGAGTTCGATAACGCCATCGTGGGTGGCGTGGTTCCCAGGGAATACATCTCCTCGGTGGACAAGGGCATCCAGGAGTCCATGGAAAGTGGTGTCATCGCCGGCTATCCGGTGGTGGACGTCAAGGTCACCCTGTTCGATGGTTCCTACCACGAGGTTGACTCCTCGGAGATGGCCTTCAAGGTGGCCGGCTCCATGGCGCTGAAAAACGCCACTGCGGCTGCGAATCCGGTGCTGCTTGAGCCACTGATGAACGTAGAAGTCGTGACACCTGAAGACTATATGGGTGACGTGATGGGCGACCTTAATCGCCGTCGCGGCATCGTGCAGGGCATGGAAGACAGCCCCTCGGGCAAGATTGTCACTGCGCACGTGCCGCTGTCAGAGATGTTTGGCTACGCCACCGACCTGCGGTCTCAGACCCAGGGTCGCGCGACCTACACCATGGAATTCGATCACTACGCCGAGGCTCCGGCCAGCGTGGCGGAAGAAGTCGTCAAAAAAACCGCCTGATCAGGGCATTGAATTATTGAGGTAACAGGCATGTCCAAAGAGAAATTTGAACGAACAAAGCCCCATGTAAACGTTGGCACGATTGGTCACGTGGATCATGGTAAGACGACGCTGACGGCGGCGATGACGAAGGTGTGTGCTGAGGCTCGCGGTGGTGAGTTCAAGGCATATGACCAGATTGACAACGCGCCGGAAGAGCGGGCGCGCGGTATCACGATTGCGACGGCGCACGTGGAGTACGAGTCGGACAACCGGCACTACGCGCACGTGGACTGCCCGGGTCACGCTGACTATGTGAAGAACATGATCACGGGCGCGGCGCAGATGGACGGCGCGATCCTGGTGGTATCTGCGGCGGACGGCCCGATGCCGCAGACGCGTGAGCACATTCTGCTGGCGCGCCAGGTGGGTGTGCCTTACATCCTGGTTTACCTGAACAAGGCTGACCAGGTGGACGATGAAGAGCTGCTGGAGCTGGTGGAGATGGAAGTGCGTGAGCTGCTGTCTTCCTACGAGTTCCCGGGCGATGACACCCCGATTGTGACCGGTTCTGCGCTGAAGGCGCTGGAAGGTGACACCTCGGACATTGGTATTCCGTCGATTCTGAAGCTGATTGAAGAGATGGACGGTTACATTCCGCAGCCTGAGCGCGACACGGACAAGCCGTTTTTGCTGCCGATCGAGGACGTGTTCTCGATTTCTGGCCGCGGCACGGTGGTGACGGGTCGTGTGGAGCGCGGTGTGATCAAGGTGGGTGAAGAGATCGAGATTGTCGGTATCAAGGAGACCACCAAGACGACGTGCACGGGCGTTGAGATGTTCCGCAAGCTGCTGGATGAAGGCCGCGCGGGCGACAACGTGGGTGTTCTGTTGCGTGGCACCAAGCGTGATGAGGTGGAGCGTGGTCAGGTACTGGCGCACGTGGGCACGATCACGCCGCACACCAAGTTTGAGGCGGAGGTGTACATCCTGTCGAAGGACGAGGGTGGTCGTCACACGCCGTTTTTCAAGGGTTACCGGCCGCAGTTTTACTTCCGTACCACGGACGTGACGGGTGCGGTTGAGTTGCCGGACGGTGTTGAGATGGTGATGCCGGGTGACAACATCCAGATGACGGTGACGCTGATTGCGCCGATCGCCATGGAGGAAGGTCTGCGATTCGCTATTCGCGAGGGTGGCCGGACGGTTGGCGCTGGCGTGGTGGCGAAGATCCACGAGTAAGAGCAGCGTGACGGGTGACCGTGATCCGGATAACGGATCGCGGGTCACGATCAACGAAAGAAGTGAGTATTTGAAATGGCAGACCAGAGAATTCGCATCCGGCTAAAGGCATTCGATCATCGCCTGATTGATCGTTCGGCGGCCGAAATCGTCGAGACCGCCAAGCGGACCGGTGCGCAGGTATTGGGTCCCATCCCGCTTCCGACGCGTATTGAGCGGCACACCGTGCTGATTTCTCCGCACGTGAACAAGGATGCGCGCGACCAGTACGAGACCCGTACCCACAAGCGGCTGATGGATATCGTCGATCCCAACGACAAGACGGTTGACGCTTTGTCGAAGCTGGACCTGGCTGCGGGCGTTGACGTACAGATCAAGCTGTACTGAGCGAGGGCCGAATCATGACGATTGGAATCATTGGACGCAAAGCCGGTATGACCCGCGTGTTTACCGAGGACGGCGCAAGCATCCCGGTAACGGTGATCGAAGCCGGGCCTAACAAGGTCACACAGGTCAAGACCGCCGACAACGACGGTTACAGCGCGCTGCAGGTCACTTTTGGCCACAAGCGCAGCAGCCTGGTGAACAAGCCCATGGCGGGCCACTACGCCAAGGCCGACAGTGAGGCGGGCGAAGGCCTGTGGGAACTGCGGCTGAACGACGAAGAAGGCGCCGATGTTGAATTGGGCGCAGAGCTGAGCGTAGAGCAGTTCGAAGCCGGGCAGATGGTGGACGTCACCGGCACCAGCAAAGGTAAAGGTTTCGCTGGAACGGTCAAACGGCACAACTTCCACATGCAGGATGCCACGCACGGCAACTCGCTGTCGCACAGGGCGCCCGGTTCGATCGGGCAATGCCAGACACCGGGTCGCGTGTTCAAGGGCAAGAAGATGGCCGGCCACATGGGTGATGAGCGCGTAACCGTTCAAAACCTGGAAGTGGTCCGCGTGGACAAGGAACGCAATCTGCTGCTGGTCAAGGGCGCGGTGCCCGGGGCTGCCGGCGGGTTTGTGACGGTCAAATCGGCCGTCAAGGTGCATTGAGGTAAATGGCTATGAAACTTGCAGTAGCCGATGGCAAAGACATCCAGGTTTCGGAGGCGACCTTTGGTCGTGATTTCTCCGAGCCCCTGGTTCACCAGGTGGTCACCGCGTATCTCTCCGGTGCGCGCGCGGGCACCAAGGCACAGAAAAACCGCTCCGCAGTGCGCGGCGGTGGGAAAAAGCCCTGGCGGCAGAAAGGAACGGGGCGGGCACGTGCCGGCACCATTCGCAGCCCGATCTGGCGCGGCGGCGGCAAAGTTTTCGCGGCCCAGCCACGAGATTTCTCGCAAAAGGTGAATCGCAAGATGTATCGCGGGGCGATGCAGGCCATCTTGTCAGAGTTGGTTCGCCAGGACCGGTTGGTCGTGGTTGACACCCTGACGATGGCCGAGCCCAAGACGCGTGAGTTGACCGGGCGCCTGGCCTCCATGGGTATCGAGCAGGGCCTGTTGGTCATGGCCGAGTTGGATGAAAACCTCTACCTGGCCAGCCGCAACATTCCCAACGTCCATGCATTGGATGTGGATGGTATTGACCCGGTCAGCCTCGTGTCTGCCGACAAGGTCGTTATGACCGTGGACGCGGTCAAAAAGGTACAGGAGTGGCTGGGATGAACAAAAATCGTTTGTACCAGGTGTTGCTCAGCCCCCGCGTGACGGAGAAGACCGCTCGTGTGGGTGACATCAGCAACCAGTATGTGTTCGAAGTCGCGCCCGACGCCAACAAGGCCGAGGTCCGGGCTGCCGTTGAAGCGTTATTCGAGGTCAACGTGGAGTCTGTGCGCATCGTGAACGTGAAGGGTAAGACCAAGTCTTTCCGGATGCGTCCCGGCAAGCGCAACGACTGGAAGAAAGCATATGTGCGTGTTCAGGAAGGCCAGACCTTGGACTTTCTGGGCGCGGAATCAGCGTAAGGACGAATAGTCATGGCAATCGTTAAGGCAAAACCGACATCGCCAGGGCGTCGCGGCGTTGTGCAGGTCAAACATGACCACCTGCACAAAGGAGATCCGCATGCACCCCTGCTGGGCAAAAAGTCCCGCACCGGCGGTCGTAACAACAAAGGTCGCATCACGACCCGGCACCGGGGTGGTGGACACAAGCAGCATTACCGTGTGATCGACTTCAAGCGCGACAAGGACGGGCTGGACGGCCGCGTAGAGCGCATCGAGTACGATCCGAATCGCACGGCGCACATTGCCCTGGTCCTGTACACCGACGGTGAGCGTCGCTATATCATCGCGCCCAAAGGTCTGCGGGCCGGTGACACGGTTCGAAGCGGCAGGGACTCGGCCATCAAGCCGGGTAACGCGCTGCCTTTGCGCAACATTCCCGTGGGTACCGTGATTCACTGCGTTGAAATGAAGCCTGGCAAAGGTGCACAGCTCGCACGCAGCGCCGGGACGTCCGTGCAGCTGGTGGCCCGTGAAGGCCAGTACGCCACTCTGCGGCTTCGCTCCGGCGAGCAACGCAAGGTGCCGGCACGGTGCCGGGCCACGGTGGGCGAGGTGTCCAACTCGGAGCACAACCTCGAGAAGCTGGGTAAGGCTGGCGCCAAGCGCTGGCGCGGAATTCGTCCGACTGTTCGCGGCGTGGCCATGAACCCGGTCGATCATCCGCATGGCGGTGGTGAAGGCCGTACCTCTGGTGGTCGCCATCCGGTAACGCCCTGGGGCGTGCCGACCAAGGGACACAAGACGCGCTCAAACAAGCGGACGGACAAGTACATCCGTCGCACTCGCGGTAAGTAACGGGAAAGCAAGATGCCGAGATCAATCAAGAAAGGCCCTTTCATCGACCATCACCTTGCTGCCAAGGTGGAGGCCGCGATTGAAACCAACAACAAGCGTCCGATCAAGACCTGGTCGCGCCGCTCCATGATCATGCCCGAAATGGTCGGATTGACCATTGCGGTGCACAACGGCCGCCAGCACGTGCCCATACTGATCACCGACCAGATGATCGGGCACAAGCTGGGTGAATTCGCCTCGACCCGCACTTTCCGCGGACATTCGGGCGACCGCAAGGCCCAGTAGGAGTCAGTTCGATGCAAGTAACAGCAAAGCTCAGCGGAGCGCGCATCTCCGCCCAGAAAGTCAGGCTGGTCGCTGACCAGATCCGCGGCATGCCCGTGGAGCAGGCCGAACAGTTGCTGGCGTTCAGCACCAAGAAAGCGGCGCACATCATGAAGAAGGTGCTGCTCTCCGCCGTCGCCAACGCCGAGCACAACGAAGGCGCGGATATCGACGAACTGAAGATCAAGACCGTGATGGTGGACGAAGGTCCGACCATGAAACGAGGTCGCGCACGGGCCAAGGGCCGCGGGACCAGAATTCTGAAACGCACCAGCCACATCACGCTGGTAGTGGCAGACAACGCGTAAACGAGGACCGGGACAGAACTATGGGTCAAAAAGTACATCCAACCGGCATTCGCCTCGGTATCGCCAAGGACTGGAATTCCACCTGGTATGCCGAGAAGGGCGAATACGCCGAACAGCTGAATTCGGACCTCGCGGTGCGTGAGTTCCTGACCAAGCGCCTGTCGCAGGCCGCCGTCAGCCGAATCACGATCGAACGCCCGGCCAAATCCGCCAAGATCACGATCCACACGGCTCGTCCGGGCATCGTGATTGGCAAGAAAGGTGAGGACATCGAAAAGCTGCGCAGGGAAGTGACCGCGTTGATGGGCGTTCCGACGCACATCTCGGTGGCCGAAATTCGCAAGCCCGAGCTCGACGCGCAACTGGTGGCCGAAGGCATCGCACAGCAGCTCGAACGTCGCATCATGTTCCGGCGGGCTATGAAGCGCGCGGTCGGCAACGCCATGCGTCTGGGTGCGCTCGGAATCAAAGTGTGCGTTTCAGGGCGTTTGAATGGCGCCGACATTGCGCGCAGCGAATGGTATCGCGAAGGCCAGGTGCCGCTGCATACGCTGAGGGCCGATGTGGATTACGGTCTCGTCGAGGCCCACACCACTTACGGTGTTCTGGGCGTCAAAGTCTGGATCTACAAGGGTGAGGTTTTCGACCTGCATGCTGCCAGGGCCGAAGAGAAGAAAGGCCAAAAGGCGGCCGGCTAGGAGTAAAGAGAAATGCTGCAGCCAAAAAGAACCAAATTCAGGAAGACGCAAAAGGGTCGTAACCGTGGCCTCGCGCACGTGGGCAACCGTGTCAGCTTCGGCGAGTACGGCCTGAAGGCGACCACGCGTGGTTTTATCACGGCTCGCCAGATCGAGGCCGCGCGTCGTGCCATCACGCGCTACGTGAAACGTGGCGGGAAACTCTGGATCCGGGTCTTCCCGGACAAGCCCATTACCAAAAAGCCGGTGGAAGTCCGCATGGGTAAGGGCAAGGGCAACGTGGAATACTGGGTCGCGCCGATCCAGCCGGGCCGCGTGTTGTATGAAATCCAAGGTGTAACCGAGGCGCAGGCCCGCGAGGCGTTTCGCCTGGCGTCCGCCAAGCTCGCGGTCAAGACCACCTTCGTGACCCGTTCGGTGATGTGATGAATCTTCAGGAAATGAGAGCAAGCGACGAGAAAGCGTTGCAGGAAGAACTGAGCAAGCTTTTGCAGGAGCAGTTCAATCTGCGCATGCAGAAAGGCACGGGTCAGCTGACCCAGCCCAATGAACTGCGCCGTGTGCGTCGCAATATCGCACGGGTCAAAACCCTGCTCAACGAGAAAGCCAGCAAAGGAAGTGAAGCATGAGTGGCAACGACGCAGTCAAGCGTACCAAGGTTGGCCTGGTGGTCAGCGACAAGCGGGACAAGACGGTGACCGTGCTGCTCGAGCGGCAGGTGAAGCACCCGCTTTACGGCAAATACATCAAGCGTTCGACCAAGGTTCAGGCGCATGATGCAGAGAACAGCTGCGGTGAAGGTGACAAAGTCATGATCGCCGAATGCCGGCCGTTTTCGAAAACGAAAAGCTGGCAGGTTTTGGAAATCCTGGAGCGGGCCCAGTAAGCCGGCTCTCGATTGAGGACGAAGTAATGATTCAGATGCAGAGCATGCTGGAGGCCGCCGACAACAGCGGCGCGCGCCAGGTCCAGTGTATCAAGGTGCTGGGTGGCTCGAAGCGGCGGTATGCGCGTATCGGAGACGTGGTCAAGGTCACGGTCAAAGACGCGATCCCCCGCGGCAAGGTCAAAAAAGGTGAGGTCTACGAGGCGGTCATCGTTCGCACCCGCAGTGGTGTGCGCCGCCCTGACGGTTCACTGATCCGTTTCGACAGCAACGCCGCCGTGCTGCTGAACCCGAAACTGGAGCCGATTGGTACGCGTATTTTTGGCCCGGTGACGCGCGAACTGCGTTCCGAGCGGTTTATGAAGATCGTCTCGTTGGCGCCGGAAGTGCTCTGAGCGACAGGTAAGGAAAGATGAAACGTATTCGTAAAGGCGATGAAGTGATCGTGATTGCCGGCCGCAACAAAGGCCAGCGTGGGAACGTGCTCAGCGTGGTGGACGAAGACCGTCTGCTGGTGGAGAACGTCAACATGGTCAAGCGTCACACCAAGCCCGATCCGCAGCGCAACGTGCCCGGTGGCATCGTTGAGAAGGAGTCACCCATCCACGTGTCCAACGTGCAGGTGTTCAATGCGGTAACGGGTAAGGCCGATCGTGTCGGCTACAAAACGCTCGAGGACGGCACCAAGGTGCGCATTTTCAAGTCCACCGGCGAAGCCGTGGATATTTAAGGTAAACGACATGTCCAGATTGCAGACGTACTACAAGGAAACGGTCGTTCCCCAGTTGATGAAAGAACTGGGGCTCGAGAACGTGATGGAAGTGCCCCGGATTTCCAAGATCACCCTGAATATGGGCGTGGGTGAAGCCACGACCGATAAAAAGGTGATGGAGCGCGCGACCTCCGATATGGAGTTGATTGCCGGCCAGAAGCCGATCGTGACCAAGTCACGCAAATCGGTGGCCTCATTCAAGATTCGTGACGGCTGGCCGGTGGGGTGCAAAGTGACGCTGCGGCGCGAGCGCATGTACGAGTTCCTCGATCGCCTGATCAATGTTTCGATTCCGCGAATCCGCGATTTTCGGGGGCTGAGCCCCAAGTCTTTCGACGGCCGCGGCAATTACAGCATGGGCGTCCAGGAGCAGATCGTTTTTCCGGAAATTGATTTTGACAAAGTCGACGCGATGCGTGGCATGGATATCACCATCACCACGACGGCGAAGGACAATGAGCAGGGACAGGCGCTTCTGAAAGCGTTCAACTTCCCGTTCAAGGCCAAGTAACACAGGAAATCAGGCATGGCAAAAGTATCCATGATCAACCGCGAGAAGAAGCGGGCAAAACTGGTCAAGAAGTACGCGAAGAAACGCGCGGAACTCAAGGCCGTCATTGTTGATCCCGAGGTGGGCTACGAGGAGCGCCAGGAGGCGATGTTCGCCTTGCAGAAGCTGCCTCGCGATTCCAGCCCGGTGCGGCAGCGAAATCGCTGCACGATTTCCGGCCGGCCGCGCGGTTTTTACAGGCGTTTTGGCCTGAGCCGGAACAAACTCCGCGATGCGGCCATGCGCGGTGACGTGCCCGGTCTGCGGAAAGCCAGTTGGTAACAGGAACGATCGGGCGCAGCCCGAATCAGTGAGAGAGACAGGAAGACAGATATGAGCATGAGCGATCCGATTGCCGATATGCTGACGCGAATCCGCAACGCACAGGCGACTGACAAGAAAACGGTCAGCATGCCTTCCTCCAAGGTGAAGGTGGGTATTGCCAGCGTGTTGAAAGATGAAGGCTATATCACCGATTTCAGGGAAATGGACCTGGAAGGAAAGGCCACGCTGGAGGTTACCCTGAAGTATTTCCAGGGCAAGGGCGTGATAGACATGATCAAGCGGGCCAGTCGCCCCGGTTTGCGCCAGTACCGCGGCAAGAATGACCTGCCAAAGGTGTTCAACGGCCTGGGTATTGCGATCGTCAGCACGTCACGCGGAATCATGACGGAGTCCAAGGCGCGCGCTGCCGGCCATGGCGGCGAAGTTCTGTGCGTCGTTTCCTGAGGAGTCAAACATGTCACGCGTAGCGAACAACCCCATCGAAGTGCCGAAAGGCGTGGACGTTTCCATCGCCGCCGGCCGTGTCGATGTGAAGGGACCCAAAGGCAACCTGAGTCTCGATCTGCACCCCACCGTGAGCGTGGAGCAGGAAGACAACGAGATCCGGGTGAAGTGGAGCACGAACAAAGATCTGGCCATGGCCGGTACGTTCCGTGCGTTGGTGAACAACATGGTGACTGGCGTCAGCGAAGGTTTCCAGAAGAAACTCACGCTGGTGGGCGTGGGCTATCGCGCGCAGGCGCAGGGCAAGTCCCTGAACCTGAGCCTTGGCTTCTCGCACCCGATCGATTACGCGGTGCCCGAGGGCATCACGGTAGAAACGCCGTCGCAAACAGAAATCGTGGTCAGCGGCTGCGACAAGCAGGCTGTCGGCCAGGTCGCTTCGGAAATCCGCGCATTCCGTCCCCCTGAGCCTTACAAAGGCAAGGGCGTACGTTATTCGGACGAGCGCGTGGTCCGCAAAGAAGCCAAGAAGGCCTGATCGCCCAGGCGCAGAGGTATTGAGAGATGGAAAAGAGACAATCACGTTTGCGTCGCGCCCGTAAAGCGCGTTCGCATATCCGGCGCCTCGGCATGCCCAGGCTCACGGTGCATCGCAGCGGTCGACACATTTACGCGCAGGTCATAGCCCCGGAAGGCGGCGAGGTCCTGGCTGCGGCATCGACGCTGCAAAAAGATGTGCGCGAGGGCCTCGAGGGCACTTGCAACAAAGACGCGGCTGCCGCCGTCGGCAAGATTGTGGCCGAGCGGGCCCTGAAAGCGGGCGTCAAGGAAGTTGCATTTGACCGTTCGGGTTTCAAGTACCACGGGCGGGTCAAACAGCTTGCAGAAGCGGCCCGTGAAGGCGGATTACAGTTCTAACAGCGGTCCTTGAGGATCGGAAACAGCAGGTAGACAGATGTCAAGAATGGACAAAGAGAACAGCGACGGCTTGATGGAAAAGCTGGTAGCCGTCAACCGTGTGGCCAAGGTGGTCAAGGGTGGCCGTATTTTCGGTTTTACCGCCCTGAGCGTCGTCGGCGACGGTGAAGGCAAGGTCGGTTTCGGCTACGGCAAAGCCCGCGAGGTGCCCGTGGCCATCCAGAAATCCATGGAAAAAGCCCGCCGCAACATGATCCAGGTATCGCTCAAGGATGGCACGTTGTGGCATTCGGTGAAGGCGACACATGGCGGTTCCAAGGTCTATATGCAGCCGGCATCCGAGGGTACCGGTGTCATCGCAGGCGGCGCCATGCGCGCAGTGCTGGAAACGGTGGGCGTCAGTAACGTTCTGGCCAAGAGCGTCGGTTCGAACAGCCCGATCAACCTGGTGCGTGCCACCATCAAGGGGCTGCAGCAGATGTACAGCCCGGAAGCCATCGCGGCCAAGCGCGGCAAGCCGGTGGAAGAAATTCTCGAGAACCACGGATAAACCGTCATGGCGAAGAAGAAGCAAATCAAGGTGACCCTGTTCCGGTCGCCCTTAGGGGCCCAGCCCAAGCACCGCGAATGCGTGCGAGGTCTTGGTCTGAAGCGGATGCACCAGAGCGTGGTGCTGGAAGATACACCGTCCGTGCGCGGCATGGCTCGGAAAGTCAATTACATGGTACGAGTGGAAGAGGTCTGAGCCTCCCTGCGAGCCTGAAACAAAGGAAAGTACTGCAATGAAACTGAATACGATCAGCCCGGCGACGGGCAGCAAGCGCAATCGCAAGCGCGTTGGCCGCGGCATCGGTTCCGGCCACGGCAAGACAGCCGGCCGCGGTCATAAAGGCCAGAAATCCCGCTCTGGCGGTTTCAGCAAGATCGGTTTCGAAGGCGGGCAGATGCCGCTTCAGCGCCGTTTGCCCAAGCGTGGATTCCGCTCGCTCTCTCAGCGGTTCAACGCCGAGGTGCGCCTGTATCACATCGCCGCGATGGATGCGGACGTGATCGACATGGACGCCCTGCGCGCAGCCGGCCTGGTGGGCCCGCGCACGAAGAAGGTCAAGGTCATCAATACCGGTACGCTGGAGCGTGCTGTCACGGTCAAAGGCTTGAACGTGACCAAGGGCGCCCAAGCGGCCATTGAAGCTGCAGGGGGCAAAGTCGAGTAATGTCTCGCTCGCCCTCACAAATGGCGGATACCCTGGGTGGTTTGGGGCGTTTGACCGAACTGCGGCAGAGATTGCTGTTCGTGCTTGCCGCGTTGATCGTGTACCGCATCGGAACCTTCATTCCCGTGCCCGGCGTCAACCCGCAGGCCTTGCTGCAATTCATGAATTCGCAGCAGGGGACCATCATCGATGTGTTCAACCTGTTCACGGGTGGTGCGCTGGAGCGATTCTCGTTGTTTGCCCTGGGCGTGATGCCCTACATTTCGGCGTCGATCATCATCCAGCTGATGTCGAGCGCGGTGCCGCAACTGCAGCAACTCAAGAAAGAAGGCTCCAGCGGCCGTCAGAAGATCACTCAATACACGCGGTGGTTCACCGTGATACTGGCCGCTTTCCAGGCGGGAAGCGTGGCGGTTGCCCTGCAGTCCCAGGGTACGGTGGTGTTCTCACCGGGCTTCGGTTTCCTGTTCACAGCGGTCGTCACATTGACAGCGGGCACCGTTTTCCTCATGTGGTTGGGTGAGCAAATTACGGAACGAGGCGTCGGCAACGGCATTTCGCTGATTATCTTCGCGGGGATCGTCGCTGGTCTGCCTCGTGCAATCGCGGGTACGCTGGAATTGGTCAATACGGGGCAATTGAGCATTCCTGCCACTCTGTTGATTACCGCGCTGGTGCTCGGTGTCATCTATGCCATCGTGAGAATCGAACGAGGCCAACGCCTGATCACGGTCAATTACGCTCAGCGTCAGGGTCGGGTGGCCTATCAGAACCAGCAGACGCACTTGCCTCTGAAGATCAACATGTCTGGCGTTATTCCGGCCATTTTTGCGTCCAGCCTGGTTATCTTTCCGTCCACCCTGGCTACCTGGTTCAGCAGTTCTGACCAGATGTCCTGGCTGACCGACGTGGCCGCGGCCATGTCCCCGGGTAATCTACCTTACACGCTGATGTTTTCCGGTTTGATTATCTTTTTCTGTTTCTTCTACACCGCGCTCGTGTTCAATTCAAAAGAAACAGCGGACAATTTGAAACGTTCTGGCGCTTTCATTCCCGGCATACGTCCGGGCCGTCAGACCGCAGACTACATTGACAATGTGCTCACACGCCTGACCATGGTGGGTTCTCTGTACCTCGTGGCGGTGTGTCTGCTTCCCGATATCCTGCGTGTGGTCTGGGCCGTACCGTTTTATTTCGGCGGTACCTCAGTCCTGATCGTCGTGGTTGTGATCATGGACTTCATTGCCCAGGTTCAGGCCCACCTGATATCGCATAAATACGACAGCCTGATGAAGAAAACCAACCTGAAGTCCTATGGGCGTTCAGGGGTGGTCAGGCGCTGACGGAAAGTGAAGGCGGCATCATGGCCGCCAAAACCCGGTGCGACAGGCATGGCCTGGAGCGCCAACAGATCTGAGGAGACCGACCATGAAGGTGCAGGCTTCAGTAAAGAAAATCTGCCGCAATTGCAAGATCGTACGGCGCAAGGGTGTCGTGTACGTGATTTGCAGCGAGAAGAGGCACAAGCAGCGCCAGGGTTAATCCCGGGTGCGTTTGGCCTTTAACAGGCAGTGTGGTTTCGATATAATGCGCTGTTTACTTTCGGACAGCCGAACGACTAGCAGGAGTAAGTAGAATGGCTCGCATCGCGGGAGTCAATTTGCCCATCCAGAAACATACCTGGGTGGCTCTGACCGGAATATACGGCATCGGCCGTACGCGGGCTTTGCAGATTTGCGAAGCCGCAGGCGTCAGCCCGGACACCAAGATCCGGGACCTGAGTGAACCTGAAGTGGAAAGCATTCGCGCCCAGGTGGGCACGTTTTCCGTCGAAGGCGACTTGCGCCGAGAAGTGGCCATGAACATCAAGCGCCTGATGGACCTCGGGTGCTACCGTGGTTTGCGCCACCGCCGGGGTTTGCCCGTGCGCGGTCAGCGAACCAAGACCAATGCACGGACCCGGAAGGGCCCGCGCCGACCCATCAAGCGTTAACAGCAGGCAGATCATAAGATGGCTAAACCCAAGACCAAAGCGAGAAAGAAGGTCAAAAAGACAGTGGTCGATGGCATCGCCCACGTGCATGCCTCTTTCAACAACACCATCATCACCTTGAGTGATCGCCAGGGCAACGTGCTTTCCTGGGCTACCTCGGGCGGGGCCGGGTTTCGCGGATCGCGGAAATCCACGCCTTTTGCGGCCCAGGTGGCAGCCGAAGCTGCCGGTCGCACGGCCATGGAATATGGCCTGAAGAACCTTGAAGTCAGGGTCAAGGGGCCGGGACCCGGACGTGAATCGTCCGTCCGCGCGCTCAATGCGCTGGGTTACAAGATTACGAACATCATCGACGTGACGCCGATACCGCATAACGGCTGCCGTCCGCCTAAAAAGCGTCGCGTTTAAGGAAACAGAATCATGGCAAGATACACAGGACCAACCTGCAAGCTTTCCAGGCGTGAAGGCACCGATTTGGGGCTGAAATCCCCCGCGCGTGGACTGGAGTCCAAGTGCAAACTGACTCAGCCGCCCGGACAGCATGGCGCCACCCGGCGTCAGCGCCTTTCAGACTATGCCCTGCAGTTGCGTGAAAAGCAGAAGGTACGCCGTATTTACGGCATCCTGGAAAAGCAGTTCCGCAATTACTACAAGGCGGCGGCGCAGCAAAAGGGCGCCACCGGCGAAAACCTGCTCCGTTTGCTGGAGGGCAGGCTGGATAACGTCGTCTTCCGCATGGGTTTTGCCGTCACTCGCGCCCAGGCGCGTCAGATGGTGTCTCACAAGGCCATTTCAGTGAATGGTCAGCTGGTGAACATTCCTTCCTACCAGGTTCGCCCGGGCGATACCGTGGCCATTCGCGAAAAGGCGAAGAACCAGCTGCGGGTCAAGGAAGCCGTCACGCTGAGCCAGGAAATGGATCTTGTCGCACCGTGGGTGGACGTTGATTCCACCAAGCTCGAAGGTGAGTTCAAGGCCCATCCGGACCGCGATGAGCTCCCGCCGGAGATCAACGAAAACCTGATTGTCGAGCTTTACTCGAAATAATCCCTGCAGCGCGCCTCGTTGAGGTGCGTCACGATTAACTGCTGAATTGGTGAGGAACATCCCATGATGGGTGTGATACAAAACATGCTGAAGCCGACCGCGGTCGGTGTCGACGCCATTAATCCCAACCGGGCCAAAATCGCATTGGAGCCGCTGGAGCGGGGCTTTGGGCACACGCTGGGTAACGCCCTGCGTCGTGTATTGCTGTCCTCCATCCCCGGCTATGCCATCGTTGAAGTCGAAATCGATGGCGTCCTGCACGAATACACCGCCGTGGAGGGTTTGCAGGAAGACATCATTGAAGTCCTGCTCAACCTGAAGGGCGTCGCGCTGCGCATGCACGAGCGCGAAGAAGCCACCCTGACACTGAGCAAGTCGGGCCAGGGCGTCGTTACCGCAAGTGATATCCAGGTTGACCACGATGTAGAAGTCGTCAACCCGGATCATGTCATTTGCAACCTGACCAAAGACGGCAGCATCAACATGCGCCTGAAGGTGGTGCGCGGGGTGGGTTATCAACCGGCTACCCGCCTCAACATTGGTGAGCAGGAAACCCGCCCGATTGGGCGACTGATGCTGGACGCCTCATTCTGCCCCGTGCGAAAAGTGGCTTACGCCGTGGAAGCAGCGCGTGTCGAACAGCGGACCAACCTCGACAAACTGGTGCTGGATATTGAAACCAATGGCACCATCGACTGCGAAGAATCGGTCAAGCTCGCCGCCAATATTTTGGCAGACCAACTGTCGGTCTTCGTTGACTTCCAGGCGCGCACCGAAGAGGTGCAGGAAGCCAAGTCGCAGGAAATTGATCCCGTTCTTCTGCGGCCGATCGATGATCTCGAACTCACCGTGCGTTCCGCGAACTGCCTGAAGGCTGAGAGCATTCTTTATATTGGCGACCTTGTGCAGCGCACGGAAGTGGAACTGCTGAAGACGCCCAACCTGGGTAAGAAGTCGCTGACGGAAATCAAGGATGTACTGGCGCAGCATGATCTGTCGCTGGGCATGAAACTGGAAAACTGGCCGCCAGAAATTCTGGCGGACGTCTGAACGGTATACAGGCGGAATAAGAAATGCGTCATTTAAAATCAGGGCGAAAGCTCAACATGAACAGCGCGCACCGTAAGGCCATGTTTCGCAACATGGCGGCTTCGCTGTTTCGGCATGAAATCATCAAAACCACGCTCCCGCGTGCGAAAGAGCTGCGTCGGGTTGCCGAGCCGCTGATCACACTGGCCAAAACGGACAGTGTCGACCATCGTCGGCGGGCTTTCGACCGCCTGCGTGACAAAGAAGCTGTGGGCAAGCTGTTCGAGGAACTGGGGCCGCGCTACAACACGCGCCCGGGTGGCTATCTGCGCATCCTCAAATGTGGTCACAGGCCTGGTGACAAGGCGCCCATGGCCTATGTCGAACTGGTCGGCCGCCCCCGCGAGGATGACTTCGCAGAAGACGAAGCCTGATCCGTCCAACATCCCATGAAAAGCCCGGCCATGCCGGGCTTTTTTTGTAGGGCCGCTAAGGACTGGTGTTGCTGGCCAAATCCAGCAGGAAAGCGAATTCCTCTGATACTTCTCGGTACTGACGATAACGCCCTGAGGCGCCACCGTGGCCTGCATCCATGTCTGTCCGCAAAATCAGGCGCCCGTGGTTCGTGCGCCTGTCTCTCAGTCGAGCTACCCACTTGGCTGGCTCCCAGTACTGAACCTGGGAGTCATGCAATCCGGTGGTAACCATTAGGTGTGGGTAGTCCTGTTCCTTCACCTGGTCGTAGGGTGAGTAGGACAACATGTAGCGATAAGCATCCTGCTCGTTCGGATTTCCCCATTCGTCGAATTCTCCCGTGGTCAGCGGGATGGAGTCGTCGAGCATGGTGGTGACCACATCCACAAACGGTACGGCGGCAATGACCCCGTGAAAGCACTCGGGAGCCTCATTGATGACAACCCCCATCAACAGGCCGCCTGCGGATCCGCCCATGGCGTAAGTCCGGTCCGGGTCGATTCTGCCTGAATCCTGAAGCTCGCGCGTGACGTCGATGAAGTCATGGAAAGTATTCCATTTGTTCATCTGGCGCCCTTGTTCGTACCAGTCACGGCCCAGTTCCTGGCCGCCTCGAACATGCGCGATCAGATAGATGAAACCACGGTCCAGCAAACTGATGATGGAATTTCTGAACCAGGCGTCCATCGAGGCGCCATAGGAGCCATAGGCGTAGACCAGGGCAGGCGCACGGCCGTCGAGATGCGTATTGCGGTGGTGAACACAGGACACGGGAATGCGCGTGCCGTCGCGGGCCGTACAGAATAGTCGGCGGGTCCGATAATGTTTGGGGTCATAACCGCCCAGTACGCTGTCTTGCTTGAGCAGCTTTTTCTCATGGTTCTCGAGGTCGACTTCCCACACCTGGCTGGGTGTGACCAGCGAGGAGTACCCGTATCGGAGCTTTCGGGTATCCGTGGAGTGATTGTCCGCGGGCCACAGGACAGCCGGTGTCTCTGTGCCCTCCAAATAGCGGTCCTCCCCGTTGTCGAGGCGGACGATACGCAGGGCGCGCAGGCCGTCTTTGCGTTCCGCCACCACCAGCCAGTCATCGAAGGCAAGGATTTCAGAAACCATGGCATCCCGGCGATGGCCGATCCACTCGCGCCAACGCTCCATGTCTATGGAGTGGGCCTCGGTGGTCGACATCACCTTGAAATTCGGAGCCTCCCAGTTGCTTCTCACAAAAAACCGGCCAGCTGCATGGTCAATGTCATATTCATGGCCGGTCATTCGGGCCAGGAAGGGCTGAAAAGTCCCCAATGGGTCATCAGCGCGCAACAATTGCACCTCCGTGGTGTCCGTGCTGTGATGGCCCAGCATGATGAAACTGCCGGAACGGCTGCGCCACAGGGCGTTATAAAAGCGATTGTCCTGCTCTTCATAGACCAGGGTATCTGTGGCCGGGTCGGTGCCCAGCCTGTGGCGCATCACCCGATAGGCCAGCAGGGTATCGGGGTGCTTGAGCAAGTAGAAAAGATAATGTCCGCATTCTGACCAGGCCAGGGAAGATGAGGCGTTCTCCACGACTTCCGGCAAAAACGCAGCATCGCGGGTGTCGAAGACGCGAACCTCATGCTGCCCGCGGCTGAGGGTGTCCTCTGCAATGGCAATGAAGCGGTGGTCGTCACTGACTTCCAGGTTGCCCAGGCGGTAGAAAGCGTGGCCCTCAGCGCGCTCGTTACCATTCAGCAGCACCTCCTCGGGCGCATCCAGTGTTCCCTTTTTTCGGGCATGGATGGCGTATTCGAGACCCGGTTCATAGCGGTAGTAGTACCAGTAACCTCGCTTCAGGAACGGCACGCTCGAGTCATCCGGATCCAGCCTGCCGATCATTTCCTCATACAGTTGATTCTGCAACTCAGCCGTATCCGCCATGGTCTGCTCAAACCAGCGGTTCTCGGCTCGGAGATGAGTCAGAACATCCGGGTCTTCACGACGGTCGTCTCGGAGCCAGCTGTACTCATCGATGCGGGTATGGCCGTGCCGGGACAGGGAAACCGGGGCTTTCCTGGCACGTGGTGGCTCAGGGTACGTCATCTTGCGAGCGCTTGTGGCTGTGGATTCAGAACAGTCGTGTCCCCAACTGGTAGACCAGCAACGCCCCGAGATATGCGACGACGGTCATGTAGGACCAGGCGAATATGGGCCATCGCCAGCTGTTGGTTTCGCGCCGGATGGTCGCTACGGTGGCGGCGCACTGCAGACACCAGGCATAGAACACCAGCATACCGAGGACCATGGGCAGGGTAAAAATGGGGCTTCCATCTGGCCAGGCGGCGGCACGTAACTTGCGCGTCAGGCTGGCCTCATCTGCTTCCGATCCCGCCGCGTATATGGTGCCCATGACGGCCACCACCACCTCGCGTGCGGGAAATCCGGCGATCACTGCCGCCGAAACCCGCCAATCCCAGCCCAACGGGCGGAACACCGGTTCAATGACTTGCCCGGCGCGGCCCAGCCAGCTCTGCGAAAGCTGCTGGGCCATCAGCACGTTTTCCTGGGAACCAGGATCCACCTGGGCCGCAGCCGCTTGAGTTTCAACCGCATCCACCGGGTCGAGCCGGGGGAAATAGGTCAGCGCCCAGACGATGACCGCGACGGCGAATATCACGGTCCCCGCGCGCTTGAGGAACACCTTGGCCCTTGCCATCAGCTTGATGAGTACGGTTTGCAGGTTGGGCCACCTGAACTCAGGCAGCGCCAGCATGAACTGTGGTTTTGGCCCCTTCAGGGCCGAGGATTTCATCAGCCTGGCCGTGACGAGGCCGCCGAAAATTCCCAGAAGGTACAGTCCAAATAACACCAGGCCCTGCAGGTTGAACCAGCCCACGGCCTGGTTAGGCACGAAGGCTGCGATCATCAGGGCGTAGATAGGAAGACGGGCGGAGCAGGTCATGAAGGGTGCCGCCAGGATGGTGGCGAAACGATCGCGGCGGTCGGGAATGACCCGGGTGGCCATGATAGCGGGCACCGCGCAAGCGAAGCTGGAAAGCATGGGAATGACGGACTGTCCGGACAGACCCACCGAGCGCATCACGCGATCCATCAGGAAGGCGGCGCGGGCCAGATAGCCGGTGTCTTCGAGAACAATGATGAAGGCAAAGAGAATCAGAATCTGTGGAAGAAACACCAGCACGCTGCCCACGCCGGCAATGATCCCGTCCGCCAGAAAACTGCCAAGCATGGTGCCGCCCAAGCTCCCGTTGATCCAGGCGCCGAGGGATATGGCGGCGCCGTCAATCAGATCCATGAGTGGGGTTGCCCAGGAAAAAACCGCCTGGAACACCAACATCAGGACGCCGAAAAACAGGACGGTGGCTGGCCAGGGACGGTTGATCCAGGCGCTTAGGCGTGCACCTATTTTTGCCATCAGCGCGGCATCGTGCTGCGTTTCTCCCAGGACTTCTCGAACCCAGCGATAGCGTTGCCGGGCTTCTTCCGCCTGTGGCGGTGTTTCGCCAAACAGTTCCTTGCGAATGCCATGCACCCGATCTTCGCCGAAGGCGCGCTCCAGGTCGCAATCATGGGCGCTGCCATGATGAATCAGGCCCTGCAGTACGTCGATCCTTACCAGCTCGCCGCCGGTTTCGTCCGCCAGTTGCTGGGCGCGCCGGCTGAGTTCCGGCCAGGAGGAAGGATACTCAGGCATACTGACCTTGCCGATGTCCTCCAGCGACCGCTTCAGGTCATCCATCCCGTGCCCCGTGATAGAGGACACCGGGAAAACCGGGACGCCGCCTAATTGCTCACTTAGCCCGGCGGCGTCAACGGTGACGCCATTGGCTGTTGCCAGGTCATGCATGGTCAGGGCGACAATGGTCGGCAGCTGCAGTTCCAGCAGCTGTTCCAGCAGGTAGAGCCCCTGGTAGAGGTGGGTGGCATCTACCACCACCAGCAGTCCGGATGGGGCGTCTGATTCATCCACGCGGCCCAGCAGGACATCAACGGCGATCCGCTCGTCTGCCGAGTGTCCCCCCAGGCAGTAGATGCCGGGCAGATCCACCAGTTTCAGCGCGGTGTGTGCCAATTGAATGGTGCCCGTGTGCTTCTCGACCGTGACGCCAGGGTAGTTACCTGTTGTCTGACGAAGCCCCGTCAAGCGATTGAAAAGCGTACTTTTACCAGAGTTAGGGTTGCCGATAATGGCGATGGAAGAGCGGGCCTCTCTGCGAACACCAACCCGGGATATGGGAACGCCGACCTCGTCGGCTTTAGCCATGGGCGGATGCTCCCGCTACCTGGAACTGCCGGGCCTGCTCCTTACGGATGGAAATAGCGGCGCCGAATACGCTGACTTCGAGGGGGTCGCCACCGATGGCCGCGTGGCGGAAGCGGACGTCCGCCCCTTCAACCAGCCCAAGCACCATCAAACGCACAACGCCGGGCAGACGTGTGTCAATGGATTGAATCCGGGCGGTTTGTCCCGGCTTGAGATCGGCTATGGTCATTCGGTCCCAGGTCCTCCAGTGTCCAGGTGATGGAGTAAATGAGAGTTATTCTCATTTTCAAATCGCATTATACCCGGAAAAAATCGCGTAAAACATGAATCC
>WTJD01000167.1 GCA_011524975.1 Lysobacterales bacterium | reverse complement strand
GGCTCGGAGATGTGTATAAGAGACAGTCTATGTGCTGACGGCATGGGCGCGCGCGGCCATCATGGGCACCGTGCCCGCGCTGGAAACATTGGCGGCGGCGCTGGACCATCCGGCGGTCACATCTGATGACTGACTCCATGTGGCTTGGCGTTCTGGGCCTGCCGGCGCTGTTGCTGCTGGTGGCTTTGCATGTGCCTGTCGGCGTGGCCATGGCGCTGGTGGGGGTGGTGGGCGTGGGCGTGTTGATCGGTTTCGAGCCCGCGTTTGCTCTACTGTCGATCGAACCTTCGGCTGCGATGGCCTCGGAAGGGCTGGCCATTATCGCCCTGTTTCTGCTGATGGGTAACCTGGCGCATGCAGGCGGTATTTCCGCCGACCTGTTCCGCCTGGCGCATGTGTTCGTCGGTCACCGACGCGGCGGATTGGTTTTTGCAACCATCGCCGCCAGCGCTGGATTCGGCGCGGTCTGTGGTTCCTCGATTGCCACCGCCGCCACCATGGTCAGGGTGGCGTTACCGGAAATGCTCGATCGCGGCTACGCCCGCTCACTGGCCGCCGGCACCATCGCGGCGGGCGGCACCCTGGGAATGATCATTCCTCCCTCCCTGGTGCTGATACTGTACGGCGTGCTCACGGAAACATCGATCATCGCCCTGTTCCTGGCGGCGGTCGTTCCCGGCATCCTTGCGGTCGTGTTCAACCTGGGCGCCGTCGCGGTGCTGACCCGCGCGCGCCCGGCGATCGCCCCTCGCGGCATCCGCGAAAGCGGCGGCGCACGCCGCAAGGCACTGCGGCAAAGCGGGCCGGCGCTGACGCTCATTACCGCGATGATGCTGGGCATATATGGTGGCATTTTCACCGTGCCCGAGGCAGCGGCGGTTGGCAGTTCGGTCACGCTATTGCTTGTCCTGATCAATCGCCGGCTCTCGCTGCGTGGCTTTTTAAGCAGCCTCAGCGAGACCGCCGCCAACACGGGCATGATTTTCATCATCATCATCGGCGCCTCGATCTTCTCGTATTTTGCCGCGCTCTCCGGCTTGCCAACGGCCATCGTCGACGGCATCAACAGCCTGGGTCTGCCCGCCCCGCTGGTGCTGATCGGGCTGCTGCTGTTTTACCTCATGCTGGGCTCGGTGCTGGATACCATCGCTGCCATGGTCATCACCTTGCCCGTCGCGTTCCCACTGGTCATCAGCATGGGCTATGACCCGGTCTGGTGGGGTGTGATCAACGTGGTGGTGATTGAAATGGGCATGATCACCCCGCCCTTCGGCATCAATGTATTCGTGCTGCATGGAATGGCACGGGACCTCCCCTTGGGCGAAGTTTACCGGGGCGTGCTGCCGTTTCTGGCTGCAGATCTGTTGCGTCTCGCGCTCCTGGTCTCCCTGCCCGCGCTCAGCCTGTGGCTGCCTGAAACACTCGGCTGGTTATAGAAGCATCCGACCTTGCCCAAGTGCACCGCGGGCATGGGCGGTCGATGGATCGGTCCGGGCCGGGTATATACTGACGGCCTGCTTTGAGATCTTCGCGTAAAGGTGACGAGAACATGATCCATTCGTTATTCCGAACATCCATAAAACTGGCTCGCAGCGCCACCCTCGTGGCCCTGCCCATGATCCTGGGCCTGACGCCGTTGGGCGTCTCGGCCGACGAGGCGATACAGGTCTCCGCTGACGGTATGCGGTCGACGGGCGTGCAAGCCGTTATCGACAGCAAGGGCACCATATGGCTGCTGTGGGTGGTCAAAGGCGAACGCATCGAGGGCGCCGGTCACGCCTCGCGGGATGATCTGCACCTGCTGCGCTGGCCCGAATCAGCGCCGCCCGACACGGCAAGTACGCGCCTGAATCCCGAACCGGGGACCGTCAGGGGCTCGGCCTTGAGCCGGCCCCGCATCGCCATCGATGGCAGCGACCAACTGCACGTGTTGTATCCAGCCACCGGAATATCACCCGTCACGGGAAAACCGGTGATCAACGTCAGTTACCTGAAAGGTTTCGATGACGGCTTTGATGCTCCACGAACACTGAACCGGCCCGCGGTCAACGACCTCAGCGAAACCTCTCACAGCGGCATCGCGGCTTCCGCGACCTTCATCAGCCTGGCCGCCAGCCCCGGCGGAGCGATATTCGCCCTGTGGCTGGACAGCAGGCACTCGGCCGAGACGGAATCGCCCGCGCATGTGTTTGCAGCGCGCTCCACCGATGGCGGGCTGAACTGGACACAGGACCAGTCCCTGTTCCAGGAGGTCTGCCCGTGCTGCCAGCCGGATTCCCGCTGGTCGGGCGATCACTTGCTGGTGAGCTCGCGAATGGTAGACGCTGAGTCCCACCGGGACCCCCACATTCGACGATTCGACGCGCAACTCGACGCGCTCGGTGAGCCGGTGCGGCTCGGCGACCAGTCCTGGCGGCTCGAAGGCTGTCCGCTCAAAAGCATCGCCGTGGCCGGGGCGGACGCCTGGGATTACGCGGCCTGGTATTCAGAAACCGACAAACCCTCAGGCGTGTGGTTTGCCCGCTCAGCACCCGGAGACGCTGCGTTCAAAGAAGCCAGGCCTCTGCAGCCGAACGCCCTGATCTCGGACGCACCCGCGCTGGCAAGCGACCTTGCCCAGGTCTGGGTGGCCTGGCACGCCAAGGAGAGTGAGAGCGAGCGTCGCGTGTTCGTCAGCCACAGCGATGATCACGGAGCCACCTTTTCCGGCGCCGAGGCCGTTTCAAAGCCGGGTGGGACGGCTTCGTACCCCACCGTCGCCATGAGAGACGGGACCGTGGTGGTAGCCTGGGAGCAAAACGGTGCGATCCACGCCTGGCGCCAGGCGCTCGGCGACGCCCCGGACCATGACGGCTGACACGGTCGTGGGTCTCCAACCCGTGAAAAGCGCCGGCGTCGCCCGATGCAAAGCCGACTCATGACCCTGACAGGGTTGGCGCGCCTGGTCCGGCGCAGCGTACGGCGCCATTCGCGCATCCGCGCCTGCCGCCCCACCCTTCTCCTGCTTTGTCTCACCGCGTTCAGCCTGACCCCGGCGGATGAACCCGAATATTCCGTGCTGATGATTGGCAACAGCCACAGTTCCGTGGGCGATCTGCCGCTGCTGCTCCGTCAGCTGCTTGAGTCCCGGGACAACAGCGGGCCCGCCCGGGTCACAGCGCTGGGAAACTGGGCATTCCTGGCGGAAAGGATATCTGACAACGCCACGCAACCGGCATTGATGTCTGCACCCTGGACGCATGTCATCCTGCAGGCGCAGAAGTACTCGACCACGGGCAGATACAGCTATCCGACCGATGCCGCGGAGGAATGGATCCGGCGAACCCGAGCCATAGGGGCTCAACCTGTCCTGTTTCCCGAATGGGCGCGCAAAGGTCACCCGGAGGAGGTTACGCGCGTGCAGACCCTGCATCAGGGCATCGCGATGCGAGAACCGGCATGCGTGGCGCCTGTTGGCACCGCCTGGCAAATGATGCGTAAGAACAATCCAAACGTCGAACTCTACGAACCGGACGGCAATCACGCAAACCGGTCTGGCGCCCTGCTGACGGCCTATGTCCTGTTTGCGACCATCACGGGTCGATCCCCGGAGTCATTGCCAAAGCACAACATTCGCGGTGTTTCCGGGAGCCAGCGGCTCATGCTTCAGGC
>WTJD01000286.1 GCA_011524975.1 Lysobacterales bacterium | reverse complement strand
ACACAGGCCGCCGGCCCGAAAGCAAAGCCGGGAACGGAGGGGCAACATTTCTCAATTGACCGCCAGCGGTCAAGTGGCTAGAGTGTCCGTTCGAATTTTTTAGACCTTTTCAATCCAGACATTGGGAACAGGCATGTTTAATAGATTGATATCCAGCGGCAAGGCAAAACAATCCGCCTTGGCTGCATGTCTCGCCATGACCGCGGCTTCGGCCGGGCTCCAGGCGGCAACCATCCAGGAAATTACCGATGCCGGTGAAGCGCGGTCCGACGCCGCCGCAGCCGACCAGCAGCGAATCAACCAGGTCGCAGACCAAATTGACCAGCTAACGGTTGACTACCAGCAAACAGCCAAAGTCGTTGACGGATTGAAAGTCTACAACGGCCTGCTTCAGCGACAGGTGGACAACCAGGTGGCCGAGATGGAGGCCCTGAACGAATCCATTGACAACGTGGCACTGATCGAGCGCCAGATTGTGCCGTTGATGACGCGCATGCTGGACTCCCTTGAACAGTTCATCGCCCTGGACACGCCGTTCTTGATGGACGAGCGAAACGAGCGTCTCGAGCGTCTGCGTAACATGATGGAACGTTCGGATGTGACCGCCGCGGAGAAATTCCGGCGCGTGCTCGAAGCCTATTCCATCGAAATGGATTACGGCCGCACCATCGAGGCCTACAAGGGTTCGGTGGATATCGACGGGCGCACGCAGGAGGTGGACTTCCTGCGCATCGGCCGCGTTTCACTGACCTACCAGACGGTGGGCGGAGGCGCCACGGGCGGCTGGGACAGCAACGCGAGAGCGTGGGTGGAACTGCCCCCTGAGACCTACAAGACCCAGGTGGCCCAGGGCCTCAGGATCGCACGCAAGCAGGTTGCGCCTGATCTGATCGTCATCCCGGTAGCGGCATCGACGGAGGTGGCCCAATGATTAAGCACGCAAAGAAAGCCGTCATGGTACTGGGCGCCTGTCTGCTTGCAGGCAACGCGCAGGCTGCAACACCTGTCGATCTCGATGCCTTGCTGGAGCAGGTCAAGACCGGCCGCGTTAAAGATGCGGAACAGGCCCAGATCCGTCTGGATGCGTTCCGCCAGAACCGCGCCAACCAGCAGCAGCTGCTGAATGACATGCGGGCTGAGCAGCGCAGCGAAGAGCAGCGCTCTGAACGGCTCGAAGACCTGTTTGAACAGCAGGACGTGGAGATCATCGAACTGGAACAGGCACTGCAGGAGCGTCTCGGTGACCTCAAAGAACTGTTTGGCGTGCTGCAGCAGGCTTCCGGCGACGCCCTCGGCCAGTTTTCCGGCTCCCTGACCCAGGTGCAGTTTGGCGAGCGCAACGAATTCCTGACCGCCTTCGCGGCCAAGATGGGCAACACCAGCCGCATGGCCTCGATGGAAGAAATCGAGCGCCTCTGGTTTGAATTGCAGCGGGAAATGGTTGAGACGGGCAAAGTGGTTACCTTCCCCACCACCGTTGTCAGCGCTGAAGGTGAGGAAGCGACCCGTAACGTCACGCGAGTGGGCGTTTTCAACGCGGTCTCCGACGGCAAGTATCTCGAATTCATTCCCGAGACAGGCCGCCTGGTGGAACTGCAGCGTCAACCGCAGGCTCGATTCACCAGCCGTGTATCCGAACTTGAGTCGGCCACCACGGGCCTGAGCCCGATCGGACTGGACCCGACCCGTGGCCAGTTGCTTTCCCTGCTGGTGCAGTCACCCAGCCTTGGAGAGCGTATTGCCCAGGGTAAGACGGTGGGCTACGTGATTATCGCCATCGGTATCATCGGCATCATTATCGCCATCTGGCGCCTGCTGGCCCTGTCCGCCATCGGCACCCAGGTGAAGAAGCAGATGAAGAACCCCGGTCAACCGGGCAACAACCCGCTCGGGCGCGTGCTTAAAGTCCACGCCGACAATCCGGAAGCGGACGTGGAGGCGCTGGAACTGCGCCTCGGCGAGGCCATTTTGCGGGAGACCCCCAAACTGTCCTCCATGCTGCCCCTGCTGAAGATCATTTCCGTGGTCGCTCCGCTGCTGGGTCTGCTGGGAACGGTGACGGGTATGATCATCACCTTCCAGGCCATCACCCTCTACGGTGCGGGCGATCCGAAGTTGATGGCCGGCGGTATTTCGACCGCGCTGGTCACCACCGTACTGGGTCTTGTGGTCGCTATCCCGACCGTGTTCCTCCACACGCTGGTCGCCAGCCGTGCGCGGAGTATCACGCAGATTCTGCAGGAAGAGGCTGCGGGCATCCTGGCGGAACGCTCAGAGCAGGCGGGCTGAGCGCGGGCTGAATCATGGACCTGATTTATTACTATTTCCCGTTCCTGGAAACCATCCGGGATTTCATCGAACTCGGGGGCAACGTGCTGTTCGTGATCGGGCTGCTCACTTTGTTCATGTGGGCGCTGATCATCGAGCGGTTGGTTTACCTCCGTGTCGGCCACAAAAAGGCGGTGAAGATGGCCGTGCAGTTCTGGGAGGGTCGCGAAGACCATTCTTCCTGGAAGGCCGCGCAGATCAGATACCGCCTGGTTTCTGTGGTTGCCCGGCACATCGAGAAAAACATCGCGCTCATCCAGACCTGCGTGGCATTGTGCCCACTGTTGGGTCTGCTGGGCACGGTGACGGGTATGGTCGAGGTCTTTGAGGTCATGGCCATCTCAGGTTCGGGTAACCCGAGATCAATGGCTTCGGGTGTTTCCAAAGCCACAATTCCGACCATGGCCGGCATGGTAGCGGCCCTGTCAGGCGTAGCCATGAGCACTTTCCTGCAGCGACGAGCAGAGCGGGAAAGGGAACTGGTCGCCGATAACCTGGTCATTCATAAATAAGCGGCAAAGCGCCGGAGATACGGAATGAAGCAGTTTTTCAATCAAGTACAACAGGAAGAAGAGTCCGAGATTAACATCACGCCGATGCTCGACGTGGTGTTCATCATGCTCATCTTTTTCATCGTCACCGCAACCTTTGTGAAAGAGGCCGGCATCGACGTCAACCGTCCGGATGCGGCAACCGCGGTGAAGAAGGAAAAGGCCAATATCCTGATCGCCATCGGGCCGAATAACGATATCTGGATTGACCGGCGGCAGGTCGATGTTCGCTCTGTACGACCCAACATCGAGCGCCTGCATGCAGAGAATCCGCAAGGCTCTGTCGTTATCCAGGCCGACAAGGAGTCGAAGACAGAAACGCTGATTCAGGTAATGGACGCGTCACGCCAGGCCGGCGTATACAACGTTTCCATCGCCGCCCAGGATCAATAGCAGGAGTCCGCTCTCATGGCCAGCGCGACCATTCACGACAAACTGGGGTCCGGGCCCGGCAATGGAGGCGCCCGGCTGATTGTTGGCGTCATCCTCGGCTTCGGAATCACCCTGTTCCTGTTCTGGCTGATGCAGTACATGATCGAGACGGCCGACCGCAGCCTGGATGAGGGTTCGCGTGGAAGCCTGGTCGATTTCGTGCGCGTTCAGCGAGATGAGACCATTCAGCGCCGGCAGGTGAAGCCTAAAAAGCCACCTCCCCCGGAAAACGCGCCGCCGCAACCGCCCACGCCACAAATGGACAACCTCGACCCGACGGCCGAGAAAATCGCCATATCCGACGTGCCGGTTGAAACGGAAATCGAAATGTCCGGCGGGTTCAGCCTCGGCGTCGGTGAGGGCGACTACCTGCCGATCGTGAAGGTCGCGCCCATCTATCCGCAGCGGGCCCTGTCCCGCGGTATCGAAGGCTTCTGCGTGGTTGAATACACCGTGACCCGGCAGGGCACCATTCGCGATCCGTTCGTGATCGAGAGTCAGTGCACCTCCGCCCTGTTCCATCGCGCTTCGCTCCAGGCGGCGCTCAAGTTCAAGTACAAGCCCCGTGTCGTCGATGGCCAGGCCATCGAAGTGCCCGGCGTTCAAAACAAGTTCACCTACGAGATCACCGAATAGCTGCCATGAAGCCCATGCGTGTAAAAATCTCAATCCAATTGATGCTGGCCTCTTTGCTGGCGCTGTTCCTGGCCCTGCCGGTACAGGCCCAGGATGATGAAGGCAGCAAGCGTAAGACCAAGCAAACCGTGGCCATGAGCCAGAAAGTCTTCGAGAAGCTCACCGAAGTACAGGAGCTGATGGAAGCCAAGAACTATTCAGAGGGCCACCGGCTTTTGCAGGAACTTGCAGGGGACGAGAAACTCAGCCCCTACGAGCGCGCTCAGATATTCAACCTCAGGGGTTACGCGTACTACCTGGAAGAGCGTTACGAAGACGCCATCCGGGCCTATTCGACCGTGATGCAGCAACCGGAGCTGCCCGAGGGGCTGCAGCAGAGTACGCTGAAAACACTGGCTCAGCTGCAATTCACCATCGAAGATTACGACGCTGCGCTGGCCACGGTCAGGCGCTTGATGGAAATCGTACCCGAGCCCAGTGCTGATGTTTACATGCTGCTGGGCCAGGCGCTGTTCCAGAAACAAGACTACCGTGGCGCCCTGGAGCCCATTGAAACCGCAATAGGTATGTACCGGGAGCAAGGCCGAGTGCCCGCCGAAAACTGGCTGCTGTTGCTGCGCGTTTGCTACTACGAACTGGGCGACTTCCAAAGCATGATCGGCGTGCTGGAAGAACTGATCACGCATTACCCTAAAGACACCTATGTGCTGACCCTGGCGGGTGTCTATTCCGAGCTGGGTGATACCAAGAAACAGCTGGCGCTGGTGGAGACCCTGTATGACGCGGGTTTTGTGACCAGCTCCTCCATCATCGTCAACCTGGCCAACCTGTACCTGCTGCATGAGACGCCTTACAAGGCGGCAGAGGTGCTCAAGCGCGGCATCGACGGTGATGTCGTCCCGGCGGATGTCCGTAACCTGAGGCTGATGTCCCAAGCATGGTACACGGCGCGCGAAGACGAAAAAGCGATCCCGCCTCTGCGCCAGGCCGCAGAGCTCTCGCGCGACGGTGAGCTTTACATCCGCCTCGCGCAGTCGCACATCAACCTGGAAGAATGGGAAGCCGCGGCGGAGGCCGCTGCAACAGGTTTGCGGCTGGGAGGAATCTCAAGGGAAGACCAGGCGCACATCCTTCACGGCATGGCGTTGTTCAACCAGAAAAAGCTGACGCTCGCTCGGGGCGCCTTTGAGCAGGCCTCGCGCGACAACCGAAGCCGGCGAGCCGCTCAGCAGTGGATCGCTTACGTAGACAGCGAACTCAGGCGCATGGAACTGATGTCGCAAGACGTGGAAGGGCCCAGGGACATCAGCGAATTGATGGAATAACAGTCCATCAGGAATATGGAAACGGGGCCTTTCAGGCCCCGTTTTTTTATCTGCAAAAGAAAACCGGCCGCTAGCCGTACCGGCCCTCGATGTAATCCGCGGTCTCTTTGTTTTTGGGTGTCACGAACATATCGCCCGTATCGCCGTGTTCCACAACCTTGCCCATCAGCATGAAAATACACTCTTCACTGGCGCGCCTGGCCTGGGCCATGTTGTGGGTGACGATCAGGATGGTGTAGCTGCCGCGCAGCTCCCAGATCAGTTCTTCCACGGCTTCGGTCCCTTTGGGGTCCAGCGCGGAGCAGGGCTCGTCCATCAACAGCACGCTCGGCTTGACCGGCAGCAGCCGGGCAATACAGAGCTTTTGCTGCTCCTCAAGGGACAGGGTCGTCGCCTTTGCGTCCAGGCGGTCCTTCACCTTATCCCAGAGCAATACCTGCCGTAACGCCGACTCCACGATGTCTTCCTGCTCCTGCCGGGGAATCCTTCCGGCGTCGGCATGCAGTCGATAGCCAAAAAGAACATTTTCGCGCACTGAAATCGGCAGCGGATTGGGGCGTTGAAACACCATCCCAATCTGCTTGCGCACCTGGACCAGCTCAACGGACGGCCCGAGGATGTTCTCGCCCATCACTTTGACCTCGCCCGTTGTTCGGACGTATCCCAGGCGCTCATTGATCCTGTTAACGGTTCTGAGAAAAGTGCTTTTCCCGCATCCGGACGGCCCGATCATGGACGTGATAATCCCGCGCTTCACCTGCAGGTCGACATCGAACAGCGCCTGGAACGTGCCGTACCAGAGGTTGAGCTTGTCCGTGTCGATAGCGAACTGCGGTTGGTTGGATTCGTTAGCGCTCATCCGAAGCGTCCCTCAACGTAATCCCGGGTGCGTGGATCACTGACGGTCCCGGTGAACAGTTCCTCGGTGGGCGCGACGTCCAGACAACGGCCCTCCAGAAAAAAAGCCGTCCGGTCCGCCAGGCGGCGCGCCTGCTGGACCAGGTTGGTCACCAGGATGATGGTGATTTCCTTTTTGAGTTCCCGGAGCACGTCCTCGATCCGCATCGTGGTCACGGGATCTACAGCAATTGAAAATTCGTCCAGCATGAGCAGTTCCGGCTCCTGGGACAGCGCGCGCGCGATGGTCAGGCGTTGTTGCTGTCCACCCGACAACATGCTGCCCAAGGAGTGCAAACGGTCTTTGACTTCATCCCACAGCGCAGCCCGACGCAGACAGCGCTCAACAATGATGTCGAGTTCCGCGCGATTTTTTTGGCCCGCCAGGCGGGGCGCCAGCGCCACGTTGTCATAGATCGACAGGGGCAGCCCTACCGGCAATGGAAACACCACGCCGATACGCCGACGCAATCCGTAGACATTACGCACCCGGCTGACGTCGACGCCATTGAATCGAATGGCGCCTTCGAACGACATGTTGCTGTCGAACATGTCCATGCGATTGATCGTCTTGAGGAAGGAGGTCTTACCCGAATTGGCGGGACCGATAATGCCAAACACCTCGTTTTCCCGCACCTCGAAACTCACGTCCTCAAGCGCGACATGGTCGCCATACCGGATCGTGAGCCGGTCTACTTCCAGCTTGTTGACCGCTGTTGGCTCGGCCACCGCTACCATTTCTTGCGCCCCCTTAAATACATGCGCAGGGCGATCGACAGGCTGTTCATGATCAGGACAATTGAAATCAGGACAAGCGCCACGCCATAAGGCAGTTCCTCAGGCATGTCGGGCACCTGGGTGGACACCACGAACAGGTGCAAAGACAACGCCATGGTCTGGTCCAGCACGCCCTGCGGCAGCAGGGGAAGGAAAAACGCGGCGCCAGTGAACATGATAGGTGCCGTTTCACCGGAAGTTCTGGATACCTCGAGAATAACGCCGGTGAGAATGCCCGTGATGGCATTGGGCAGCACAACCCGCCGAATCGTCTGCCACCGGGTGGCGCCCATATTCCAGCAGGCTTCACGAAAGGCCTGGGGAACCGCCTGCAGAGACTCGCGCGTGGCCACGATCACCACGGGCAGCGTCATGATCGCCAGGGTCAGGCTTGCCGCCAGAATACTGGTGCCAAACTTGAAGAAAATGACAAAAGCGCCCACCCCGAACAAGGCATGCACGATCGATGGCACACCAGCCAGGTTAATGATGGCCAGGTTGATAGCGCGGGTGAACCAGTTGTCCGGCGCGTATTCGCTGAGATAAATGGCGGCAGCCACGCCCAGTGGCACAGACGCGATCAGGGCCACCAGGACCAGGAGGATCGTACCGAGCAAGGCCGGGAAAATGCCCCCGGCCGTCATGCCGTTGGTTGGGCTGGCGAACAGAAATTCAAACGAGATCACCGGGCCTCCCTTGTACAACAAGGTGCTCAGGATCAGCACAACAGGCAGGATGAGCAAGCCGGTCATCAGGCCCAATGAGGCCTTCACGAGCCGCTCGTTTCGCAGGTTTTTCCGATTAAGTGAACTGGCCTCGAACATGACGGTCAGCCTTTGCGCACTCCGCGGACGATCAGGTCAGCGGACAGGTTGATGATAAAGGTGATGACAAACAGGAATATACCGATGGTGAACAGCGCCTCGTAATGCGGCGATCCAACCGCGGTCTCACCCAGTTCGGCCGCAATGGTCGCGGTCAGCGCGCGAACCGAATCGAACACGCTGGTCGGAATATTGATGGAGTGGCCGGTGGCCATCAAAACGGCCATGGTTTCTCCAAACCCACGGCCGACACCCAGGAGCACGGCCCCCAATAATCCGTTCTTGGCGGCTGGCAAAACGACCTTGTAGATTACCTGCCAGCGGGTGGCGCCCATGGCCTCAGCGGCCTCCCGGTAACGATCCGGAACGGCTTTGAGCGCGTCCTCGGCAATGGACGTCATGATGGGCGCCGCCATCAGGCCCAGGATGACACCGGCATTGAGCACATTGAGGCCCACCGGGACATTGAAGGTCTGGATGATGATCGGGTTCATGATGGCCAACCCGATGAAACCCCACACAACCGATGGAATAGCGGCCAGCAGTTCAACGGTGACCTTGAGAAACTCCCGCTTCTTGCCGCTTGCAAATTCGGCGATGTAGATGGCCGCCCCAAGCGAAAAAGGTATCGCCACCAGCATGGCCAGCCCGGTGACGCTGGCGGTACCGGCCACCAGTGCCAGGATCCCGTAGGTCGGATTGCTCTCGGAGGTTGGGCGCCAGTTGGGTGAGCCAAAAAACTCGGTAAAACTGAAGTCTTCGAAAATGAAACCCAGGCCTTCGCGGCTAATGAACACGAATATGCCGATGATGAACACGATGGCGGATATGCCACCGAGAAACACCAGCACCTGGACGGCCTTGTCGATGAACCAGTCCCGGTTGAGTTGATCGAAGTCCTGCCTCGCAGGCACCTTTTCCTTCGTCATATCCAAGACTCAGTCGCGTGAAAGGTGCTCGCCTGCAACGAGCTCCATCAGCTCATCGAGCTGGCTGCCAAGACTTCGGTACTGAGCGGTACGGTCGCCGGCCGGAGCCATTCCCTCCACTTCCCAGTTCATCGCGGAAGTATGAAAGGGCGCCTCTTGAACATAATCCCGATAGTGACCGTTGAGACAGACCAAAAGATTGAAGTCCGCAATGTCGTGCTTCATCGCCTCGAGTTGCTCAGTCGCCAGGTCTTCGTCCGGCAAGCCCCGATCGGCAAGAAACGCGCCCAGTTCTGCCGAGACAAGATCTGAACGTCCGGGCGTGGCGCTGGCGAATTCCGCGACTTCGGAGTAGTTCTTGCGCCCGATGGCAACGGCCAGCTGCCCGGCGCCCGAGTCTGGCTGGTCGAGAAACAGCACCCTGTGAATCTTGGGCACTTTTGCCACGCCGCGCACGGCGTACACGGTCTGGTCGCAGATGTTTTTGGCCTGATCGGCCACCCTCTTGAACAAGCTGAAGACCACAAAGATCACCAACATGGTCTTGCCGTCGAGCTCATCATCCGCGGCGGCGAGGTCGTCATAGATGCGGTCCATCTTGCCCTGCACCTGCCGCGACATTTTCATCATGACCATGGCGGCTTCGGCATTACCATCGCGAAACGCCTCGCGCGACTGACGCAGAATATGCAAGGACTCATCAGCGACAGCGTCCATCTCCACGGCAAAAGCTTCTGGCAACGGTCCGCCCAACTGCAGCCCCTCGCGCGCGATGGTGACCGCGTAATCCCCGATGCGCTCGAGGGAAACATTGACCCGAATGGTCGAGGCCATTTCGCGCAGATGACCAGCGCCTGGCAGGTGCCGGGCGATGAATCGGTGACACATCCGGTCGCACTCGCGAGAATCCCGGTTAATGGCATGGTCACCCAGTACCGTGGCATAGGCCAGGTCCTCGTCCCGCAGCACGAGAATCTTCTTGGCGTCTCCAATGGCCGTTTCAACGGCCTCACCCAAGTCCCAGACCCATTGCCGGATCGCCTTGAGATCGGTTTCCAGTCGCTGTTCGAAATGGCTCATGCGGCCTCCGTGTTCATACGCTAACGAGCAGGCTTGACATACTGTACAAGAAACGGGCGCGGGCCACCTGACCCGCGCCCCTGGTTCTAGCCCGCTTCAGAGAAACAGGCGGTAAAAGGACTCAACCGCAAGTGACGTCCGTGGCGGGTGCGTAGCCCTTCTCCTTGATAATGCATTGGCCCTGATCGCTCTTGATCCAGTCAAGATAAGCAGACACGTGCGGCGCGGGCTCAACGTCCGTGTACATGAGCAGTGGCCGGGCGATGGGGTAGCTGCCGTCGCTGGCTGTGCTGACAGAAGGTGTGACGCACTCTTCACCCACGCCGGTATCGACACAGGCCAGCTTGACGTGATCCGTGGCGTAGGCCAGCCCGCTGTAGCCGATCGCACACGGTGTATTTTCGACCAGGTCGACCACGTCTTTTGAACCGTGCATGTCGCGGGTCCCAAGACGGAAATCTCCTTCTTTGCCCAGCACGACTTGACGGAAGTAAGCGTAGGTGCCGGAGTTGTTCTGGCGGCTGACCACTACGATCTCCTGGCCCTGGCAGCCCGGAACTTCCAAACCGAGGTCGGTCCACTTGGTGTAAGTGCCCCCGTCTCCATAGATCTCCGCCAACTGATCAATGCTCATGTGGGTCGCCGGGTTGTCCGCATGCAGGTAAACGGCAAGCGCGTCAAAGCCCACGACATGCTCCATGGGCTGATTGCCCGCGGCAACGGCCATCTCCACTTCTTTTTCTTTCATCGCGCGGCTGGCATTGGCAATATCCACGGTGCCGTTGATCAGCGCGGCAATACCCGTACCCGAACCACCGCCGCTGACCGCGACCACCACAGCAGGATCCACCATTTGGTAGGCCTCAGCCCATGCCTGGGCGACGTTGACCAAGGTGTCGGAGCCTTTATTCTGGATGACCTGGCGCTGCTCACCACCACCACAAGCCATGAGCATGGCAACAAGAGCGGCTGAAACCATCAAACGTGCAGACGTGCGAAACAACATGACAAAGTTCCTTTGATTGGCTAAACGGGCCCAAACTACAGGCGAAATATTACAGTTATGTGACAGTTATGTGACAAACCGTCACGCGCGGGCCCGTGCCTGCCGGACAACACCGCTTCAGACGTTTCCAGACTTCAGGAAACTGAGCAAAAAACCGTGGCTGTTTGAGCGCGGCAGAGCACCGGTGCGGCAGGCGGTCTCCCCAAAATTCAGGTCTCGCATTTCACCCTCAGCGCACCCGGGCGCCCATAGCAGAGCCGGCACAGGATCGGGTGTATGCCGGCCGGTATTGCTGTCGGTCGTGTGATCGGACGCGACGGCAATGGCGACTCCGGCCTGCAGCAATGGCTCCAGCGCCCTGTCGATAGACTCGAGGACGTTTTTCTTGCCCCGCGAATCACCATCATGTGCGCACAGGTCAGGCGCCTTCACGTGCACGAACACCACGTTGGAACGCTCCAGTTCCCGCAGCGCGGTGCTGACCTTGGCCGGAAGGTCGGTATCCAGATCAGCCGTAAACCTGGGATCATTGACGACGGTGAAACCCAATAGCCGGCCCAGACCCTGAACCGTGTTGCAGCCTGATACCACGCTGGCGGTCAGGGAGTGAAGGCTGACCTGGTTCTCCAGCACCATGGGGTGACCCGCACCTCGGACCAGTAGGCCGTTAGCGGCCACTTGGCCCGACTGCGCTCGCTGATGGTTCACAGGGCTCACGGACAGCGCCTGAAAAACCTCGGCGCTGAACCGGTTGATCAACCCAGCGGTCAACTCGGCCGCAAGGGCCTCGGGCCTGCTGGCCATCCACCAGCCGCCGCCGTGATCTCCCGGGTCTGTATCCGTGACGCGGGCGTCCAGCCCCGGGCCCGACAGGACGAGTACGCCCCTGTGCTGTTCGGTCGGCCAGAATCGGACGGACACATCCTGGCCAGGATCAATCCGGTTGATGACCGCGGCCAGCTCATCCGATCCCTCCCTGATTCTCCCGGCTCGACGATCAAGCACCCGGAAGCCACCCGACTCGGCTGCAAGCGTGGCGAAATTGGCTCGCAGAGCAACATCGCCGGGCGCAAGCTCAAGCCCCAGACCGGCCGCCTCCACAGGCCCTCTTTTCAGCCCCTCGACCTGGCCGGGCAACATGCCCAGCAGCATGCCGGCGCCAGAATGCGTATTGGGCAAAATCCCGGAGCCAATCGGATCGATCAAACCATATTGGCCGCGGGCGGCCATTACATTCAGTACGGGCGTGTGCGCCGCCTCCAGCGGGGTGCGATGATCGAGCTCCGGAACGGGAAGGTCTCCCAGGCCGTCAATGATGACCAGAATGCCCTTCACCGGTTGATCAACCCGACAGCCCACTGCTGCCAGTTGTCTTCGTCACCTTCCTCCAGCAGTGCACCGATCTCGTCGCCGAATGCGCCAGCAGGCGTGCCATCGAAATGTCTGGCCAGCTCACGAATAATGCTCACGATGATCCGCTGGCTGGATTTCTCGAAGTTGTCATTCTCGACAATGGCGGTTTCATTCTCGTCCGCCTCGGACAACAGGTGAGACTGCAGCGCCCAGATCGAATCCAGGTTGTCGATATAGAGGTCGGCGTGGCGTTTGGGCGCCTCGGTGCGGCGCCCGAGCAGCCGGTCCTTCAACATGCTTTTCCTCAATATGGCCATGGTCACGTGCACGCAAATGGGCCCGTCATCTCCGGTCCAGCGATTGCGCAGCGATGGCAGCACATGGACGCCTTCCAGGATCATGGAGACGCTCTCATTTTCCGCCCTGTGCAAGGTGGCCTGGCAGGAGACCTCCAGCAGCTGTACCTGGCCGTAAAAGCCCTCCACCACCCGGTCCTCCTGCCTGGATTCGGCCCGGCCATGGGCCGGCAACGCCTTCCAGGCGTCGAATGAAGATGCGTGGAGCACCGGCATCAGGTGAGCGGGAATCATCGTTCGCATCACTTCGCGCAACATGTCGGTGGATTGCGTCCGGACGATTCCCAGGCGGTGCGCCAGTTCGGTGGCCAGGGTGCTCTTGCCGGTGCCCACCGCGCCTCCCACCAGCAGCAGCAGGGGTCGACCAC
>WTJD01000109.1 GCA_011524975.1 Lysobacterales bacterium | reverse complement strand
GGCATCGGGAGCGGCCTCAGTGGGTATGACATTCTGATACTGCAAAAACCCGCGCCTGCCGTAGATGCGGTTCCAGTGGCCTATGGCGTCAAGTGGGTAAAAAAACGGCTGGTAATGCACCCTCGACTGGCGGGCATCGTGCCCGACTCTGGCCCGGTACAGCCGGTTGGACGCTTTCAGGCTGAGCCGGGAGACCAGCGGAAACGGCAGCTCGACCGGCACGCTGAGCCACGACCGGGGCGCCGGCGGGGCCCCATCTCCAGGGGCGTGATTGCCGCGCGTAAAAACCCCGCGGCCCAGCGCCTGACCCTGGGCCAGGCAATCCACCCAGGCCACGGTGTACTCATGGCTGCGGTCGGACTCCGCGGCCAGATCGAAAAACTCGTTGATGCCGGCAAATGGCAGCGTTTCTTGAATAATCGCTGCATTTTGGATGCTTTTAAGCTGTATTTCTGCCCAGGTAATGACCCCGGTCAGACCCAGACCACCCACCGTGGCGCCGAACCAGTCGGCGTTTTCTTCCGGGCAGCAGCGCAGCCGGGTGCGATCGGAGCGCAGCAGCTCCAACGCCCTGACCTGTCCGCCAAAGGTGCCCGCGCGATGGTGGTTTTTGCCGTGCACGTCGTTGGCGATGGCCCCGCCCACGGTCACAAAACGCGTACCGGGCGTGACCGGCAAAAACCAGCCCCGCGGCACGAAGGTGTCGAGAATATCGGCCAGCAGCACCCCGGCCTCGCAGCGCAACACGCCAGAGGCCTCGTCGAAGGCGATGAAGCGGTTGAGCCCGCGGCAATCGAGCAGCGCCCCGCCATCATTGAGGCAGACATCACCATAGCTGCGCCCGTTGCCGCGCGGCAAGCAGGGTGTGTTGCCGGCAAAGCCCGGCTCCGCGCCGGGCCAGTCGTAACGCAGGGCCGTCTGCCCCGCCTGTGGGTAGCGGCCCCAGGAGGGATAAGAGGGAGAAGCCATCACGCGGCCAGCCACATCAATACACCCCCGGCCAGCACCGCCAGCAGGCTGCGTACATCACGCACAAAAAACACCACCGGGTCTTCCAGCAGCTCATCGCGCCGGGCCAGCAGCCATACCCGCATCACCAGGTACAGCACCAGCGGGCACAGCAGCCAGATGAGCATCGGGTGCTGATACAGCTGGCGCACCGCCTCGCCGTTGATGTACAGCGCCAATACGCCCACCGCCATAAAGCCGCTGGCGCTGCCAAACTGCGCCAGGGTCTCGAGATCGGCCACGCTGTAGCCGCGCCCGGGCGCCTGCCCGGCCGCTTGAGGCCCATCTTGCTGGCTGGCCACCCTGAGCTCGGCGTAGCGCTTGACCAGCGCCAGGCTGAGAAACAGAAACATGGAAAACGCCAGCAGCCAGAAAGAAGCGGCCACCCCCACCGCGGCCGCGCCGGCAATGATGCGCAGCGTGTACAGCCCGGCCAGGGTGATGACGTCGATGCCCGCGGAGCGCTTCAGGCGCAGCGAATAAGCCAGCGTGACCGCGTAATACAACGCCAGCACCCAGAGGAACTCGCCAGGCAGCAGCCAGGCAATGGCAAAAGCGCCAAGCAACAGCAGCGGCACGCACAGCATGCCCCACTGCAAGGCCAGCGCGCCCGAGGCAAAGGGGCGCAGGCGCTTAACCGGGTGGCGCCGGTCGTGATCGAGGTCGAGCAGGTCATTGAGCAGGTAGACGCTGGAGGCGCACAACGAGAAGGCCGCAAATGCCAGCAGGGCCTGGCTCAGCAGGGCCGGCTCAAGCACCCGGTGCGCCATGAGCAGCGGGATAAACAGCAGGCCGTTTTTCAGCCACTGGTGGGGCCGAAGCGCCCGCATCAGCAGGGAAAACAGCGATTTACCGCCCGCATCGAACACCCGGCCCACCTCACCCTGCCGGCGCGCGGCAGCCAGCACACCGGGGGACGGATTGACCACGATGACCTCTTCCGCGGCTGCCCATACCGGCAGATCGGCCTTTGAATTGCCCGCATAGGCAAAGCCGGGGTTGCCAAAGCGCTGCTGCAGGAGCGCGGCCTTGGCCGCGCCTTTTAAGTTGGTGACGCCATCACTGCCAAGCACCCGGTCAAAAAAGCCCAGGTGATCGGCCACGGCCTGTGCTGCGCCCTGGTCTGAGGCGGTGACCAGCACCAGGGGCTGACCTGCGGCCTGCCGCTGGCGCAGGTGGGCAGTGAGCTCTGGCGCATAGGGCAAGGTGGCCGGATCCAGCCTGACCCGGCCGGCCACGGCGGCCTTGAAGCCCGCTTTGCCCTTGAGCAGCCACAGCGGCAGCAGGAACAGATAGAGTGCGTTGCGGCGCAACAGGGCAAACACCGACTCGACCAGCGTGTCGGTGAGTACCAGCGTGCCATCGAGGTCGACACACAGCGGCTTTTTATCGCCGGAATCCATCGTTCAGATTATAGGACAGGCGCCGGGGTATGCGGGCGGCACACCATGGGGTCAGGGGTTGATGCCGTACATGCCGAAATATTGCGCGCCAAACGGCAGCCTGGTCAACATGCGGTCGGCACGGGCCAGCGCCCGCGTGACAGGCGGGATGGTGTAGAAATAGCCGTCACGAATTTTCCTGAACCCGTTCTCCTGCATGGTGTGCTGCAACTGCCGCCGCGTGATCAACTCTGCGTGCTGATCAAACTCGCAGCGGTCAACCACCCAGCGCGTGATCGGGTTCCACGGGTTGTGCTCGATGATGATGACAGAGCCCTGCGGGCGCAGCACGCGACGCAACTCGGCCAGCACGCCGGCCCGCCTGGGCGCCGTAATGTGATGGAAAACACAGGCTGCCACGGCACAATCGAACGCGCCATCGCGAAACCCCAGCTGACCGCCATCACAATTGGCCGATAAACCGGCAGGCGCGCAGGAAACAGCCAGCGACCGGCGCGAGACATCCGCGCCAAACACCATAACCGAGCGCTGCAGCAGCTGGTTGAGCAGTAGGCCCATGCCGCAACCCAGATCCAGCATCCGAAAGGCGGGATCGCGCAGGCGGTCGCCCAGCAGCCAGTCCAGCAAAAACAACTTGGATTTCAGCGCCCCATCCAGGCTGCCCATACCGCCCAGCGACTGCTCCAGCGTCTCACGGTAGCGGTCGCCGTATTGGTCGAACTCAGACATGGCGCACAGCCTGGCATGACGGCTGACCAGGGCCTGGGGCAGCCTGCTGGTTGTTTTGGGGCCTCACCTTTCGCCTGTGGGTAATGGACGATGGGAAGCGGCCTGGTCTTTTGAGCCCATGAACGTGGCTGTTCTGGCCATCACGGTATCCACAAGCGCCAGCCCATACCAAAAGCCCAAACTCCAGACCAAGCCCCCAAACGCCCGGGTGCCGGAGAAATTACCAAACAGCCACTTGTCAAAGATCAAAAGACCATAGGCCAGGAGCAGCAAGCTAGCCCCCTTCCACACCCCGGCCCAGCGCGTGGCAAGCACGTAGGCCAGGGTCAATAACACCGTGATCAGTGGTATGGCCAACCCCATGGGGAGCGGAGGCTCTGAGACGATGGCTTGCGACTCTGGCGCCAGCCCCGCCAGGAATGCGGTTAAGGAGTAACCCAGACCGAAAGCGGCGCCGAGCAATAGGGGTAATCTTAAGATGTGGCTCATGTTATGGCCTCCTTTGCCAATAAGCTTCTTGTTGATGGAGCAAACGCTACTTTACGCCAA
>WTJD01000264.1 GCA_011524975.1 Lysobacterales bacterium | reverse complement strand
GCGCTGCTGACCACACGCCCCCGAACGGTCATGATGACGTCACCCGGCTGGAGGCCCGCTTCGTCCGCCGCTGAGCCTTCGAGCACCTCGGCCACCAGCACGCCCTGGCCGTTGGATACGCCAAAGGCGCCGGCTAGATCGCCCGAAAGATCCTGTACGACCAAGCCCAGCGTGCCGCGGCGAACCTCGCCAAACTCGACCAGCTGGCTCATTACGTACCTCGCCATGCTCGAGGGTATGGCGAAACCGATACCAACATTACCGCCACTGGGCGTAAATATGGCGCTGTTGATCCCGATGAGTTCACCACGCAGATTAATCAACGCGCCGCCTGAATTTCCGGGGTTGATCGAAGCATCGGTCTGAATGAAATTCTGAAACTCCAGGCCACGCAACCCGGCACGCCCCAGCGCGCTGACGATACCCGAGGTGACCGTCTGGCCCAGGCCAAACGGGTTGCCGACCGCAACCACGAAGTCACCGACCTGCAGGTGTTCAGAGTCCGCCAGGGGTAGTTCCCGAAGGCCCTCCGCCGGAATCCTGATCACGGCCAAATCCGTCTCCGGGTCGGTGCCAATCAGCGTGGCATCCATGCTGCGTCCGTCTTTCAGGGTCACCGCGATATCATCCGCACCTTCGATCACATGGTTATTGGTCAGCACATAGCCTTGTTCCGCGTCCACGATCACCCCCGAACCCAGGCTCTGGGAAACCCGCTCCCTGGGCCGGTCAGGAATATTGAAGAATCGGCGAAAGAACGGATCACTCAGCAAGGGGCTGCGCACCCGGACCCGGGTCTGCGTATAGACGTTCACGACCGAAGGCGTGACTTCCTCGAGAACAGGGGCCAGAGACGGTAGCGGTTGTCCTTCGATCGCCGCGGGCAGCGCCGCCCAGGACATCGAAGGCAGGAAAATCATCAGGGTCGCCAGGGCTATTTTCATTCCACATTTCTCCATGCTCGCGACAGCGTATGACCATATCTTAGCCGGGAGGTTCTGCGGGCCGGGTTGCAGGGCCAGGCCAAGCCATGCCCGTCTCTATTCAGGGGCGCCCGGATCGATGCCAGTCAACCTGGAATTGCCGATATATGGTTATCCCGCCGTCATATGGACACAAGATGTTGTGTTTAAGTCAAAAGTGCGTAAAGATGACGCCAGCATGGACCTGCAACAACAAGTACTGCGTACCGACGTTTCGGGCATGCCGCTGGAATGGGTGGGCTACCAGGAAGCGGTTCGGCTCATTTCACTGGGCCAGGTCAGTTACGCGCTCGGGCGATCCGTATTTTCCATTCGCGGAGGCATCAATGCCATCAGCGGCCTGCGCAGTTCCATCGACGTCAATGCCATTATCGCCACCAGCGGCCGTCATCCGCACAAGCACCTTTTCGGCAAGGGCTATGTTCCCCCGCTGAGCAATAAAGCACTTTTCCGCAGGGATCAGAGCATGTGCCTGTACTGCGGCCAGCAGTTTCCCGCCTACCTGCTCTCGCGTGACCACGTGAACCCGATCAGCCAGGGTGGCGCGGATACGTGGACCAACGTGGTCACCGCGTGCAAGCGCTGCAACAACTACAAGGCGGGCAGGACACCCGAGCAGGCGGGAATCCAGCTGCTGGCCATCCCATTCTCCCCCACCCACGCAGAGTACGTATATCTGCAGGGACGCCGTATACTGGCAGACCAGATGGACTTTTTACTCAAGCACTTCCCGCGCAACAGCGTGCTGCGTCAACGCGTAGAGCGAGGCAAACCTCTGCTGTCGTGAGTACCGAGCCGGTTTACCTGGTGGATGCCAGCATCTATGTGTTCAGGGCGTGGTACTCGGTCCCTGATGACTTCACCAACCGCGCTGGCGAACCCACCAATGCCGTCTACGGCTTCACCGGCTTTCTGTGCAGCCTGTTGGAGCAATCCGATGCCGGTCACGTCGGCGTCGCCTTCGACGAATCACTGACCACCAGCTATCGCAACGAAATCTACCCGGATTACAAAGCCAATCGGGACCCGGCACCGGAGGAACTCAAGCGTCAGTTTGGATGGGCAAGGGAAATCGCCGAGTCCCTGGGGCTGAAATGTTTTGCCGATCCGCGCTACGAGGCTGATGACCTGATCGGCACCCTGGCGGGATACTGGCGCGAACGGGGCCATCCTGTTTGCGTCGTGACGGGCGACAAGGACCTCGCCCAGGTGGTGCGAGAAGGTGATTACTGGTGGGATTTTGCCCGCAACCGCAAGCTCGGCAGGCAACAGCTTTTTGAGCAGTTCGGCATATGGCCCGAGCAGATGGCTGACTTTCTTGCCCTGACCGGGGATTCGGTGGACAACATTCCGGGCGTGCCGGGTGTGGGGCCCAAGTCAGCCTCCGCCCTGCTGGCGCATTTCGACACGCTGGAGGAACTCTGGCAGCGACTGGGAGAGGTGCCGCACCTGAGCATCCGAGGGGCGAAGTCGTTACATAACAAGCTCGACACCCATCGCGAAGCCGCCGATCTCGCCAGGCAGTTGACCGGAATCCATACCGGCGTCTCTTCGGCACTGTCCGATCCCGACATTTCGCGCGGCATGCTGGATGAGGCCAGGCTCAATCGCCTGTTCGACGAGTTGTCATTTGGCGGCATGCTGCGCCAGCGTTGTTTGCAAACCGGTTGATTCAGCCCTCAGGTTCGTCGCCATCCCCTTCGGCCTGCGAGGGCGTGCCGGGCGCCGGCGTGATTTCGGGTGGCGCCATTCTCTTTCGGGCCTGCTGCTCCAGGAAGCGCTCCATATCCGGAGGCACAATATTCCGCAACCCTTCAATCCCCGTCTGGGCAATCCGTCCCACCGGCGGCGCGGCAGCACCTTCCGCTCTGCTGCCGCTGGCGAGGAAAAACAGCTGATCTTCCCGGATGGTGCCGTAGGTGGGTCGCTCGAGCCCCTCGGGCGCAACAACGACGGGCGCGATATCCATGACCCGCGAACCGGCCTCGTCGAGCATCAGGCGCATGATGCGCTGGGGGCGAATGCCGTTCTGGATGATGAGCAGATCTCCATCGACTTGCATCAGGCCGTCGATGCCGCCGAGATTCAGCGTCGGGGCACGAGCCAGCGAAGTGGCATTGCCGGTGCGAAGATCCAGCCTGATAACCCCCATCTCGCGATCAGCGGCGTAGACCACCTCCCCGTTGGCGGATACCGCGATGCCGCGCAGTGCGACCAGGCCATTGGACGCAAAGACCGGCGCCAGGCGATCCGACCCGGATTTCAACAGGTAGATGATCGGCAGGGAGTGGTCAGCCACGAACAGGTCGCCGTTCGCAGACAGGGTGGCACTGCCCAGGCTGTGGGGTAAGCCATCGACCGGAACCGGATAACTTTTCACCAGATCGAGGCTGTCCAGCTGGAATTCGAACAAGGCTGAGCGGCCCTTCTCGGTTTCATCATAGCCGGCGTAAGCGCGCGTCGACGCGCTGATCACCCAGAGGCGATTGCGGGCAGCATCCACCACGATGTCATGAATGCCCCACAATCCGTTCTCACGGTCTGCGCGCATGAGCTCACGGAAACTGCCGCCCTCACTGACTGCCATCAAGCGGCCGTTGGTGACGCTGCCAACCAGGAAAGCTTCGCGCGTCGGATCCCAGTCGATGGCTTCAACCCGCCCCAGGGCGGAATCGAGCGCGGCAATGACTTCGTATTCACCCAGGGGCTGGCCCGCCTTGACCATCAGGTCATTCAGATAC
>WTJD01000033.1 GCA_011524975.1 Lysobacterales bacterium | reverse complement strand
GTGTCGAGGTGGTCCCCTACCTTTCCCGCCACTATCCCTACGGTGAATTGCTGACCCATGTGCTGGGTTACGTGGGCAGGCTCGACGCTGACGACCTGCAAAGCGTGGACGCGGGCAACTATCGCGGGACATCGCTGATCGGCAAGATCGGCATTGAGCGGTTCTATGAATCCACGCTGCATGGGACCAGCGGGGTGGAAACGGTGGAAATCAATTCCCGAGGCCGGGTGCTCAAGGTCATACAGCGCGACGCGCCGGTGGCGGGCAGTGATCTGGTGCTCTCGCTCGATGTGAACGTGCAAAGGGCCGCGCACGAGACCCTGGGAGACCGGGCCGGGTCGGTGGTCGCCATCGACCCGAGGGATGGCAGCGTCATTGCCATGGTCAGCCGACCGGCTTACGACGGCAATGCTTTTGTCAACGGCATCGACTCTGCCACCTACCAGGGCATCCTGAATGCGCCCGGAAGACCGCTATTCAATCGTTCCGTCAACGGAGGTTATGAGCCCGGCTCGACATTGAAGCCGTTCGTCGGTCTCGCCGGGCTGGAACTGGACGTGGTTGACCGGTCCTGGCGGGTGTTCTCGAACGGTGAATTCTTTATAGAGGAGGGTGGGCGACCCTACCGGGACTGGAAGGATGGCGGTCATGGCTGGGTCGGTATCGAGGCCGCGCTTGAGCAATCGGTGAACACCTACTTTTATGACCTGGCTTTGAAGCTGGGCATTGACCGCATCCATTCTTACCTGTCGCAGTTCGGATTTGGGCGGCCTACGGGCATTGATCTGCCTGGGGAGGGCAGCGGCATTTTGCCCTCCAGGGACTGGAAACGCGGCCGTTACAACGAGCCCTGGTACCCGGGCGAGACAGCGATCAGCGGCATAGGCCAGGGCTTCAACGTGGTGACGCCCATGCAGCTGGCAACGGGCGTTTCCGCGCTCGTCAATGGCGGCATCATCCGCAGGCCCAGGCTGCTGTTCGCGGTCAAGCCGCCCGATGGCGCCGCCACGCAGCGGGTCGCGGCGCCGGTCATTGGCGAAGTGCCAGTCTCCGACCCCCGTGACTGGCAAGCCATACTGGAAGGCATGCGCCTGGTCGTCAATGGCGCCAGGGGTACGGCTCGCAGCGTCTCGCTGGACGCGCCTTATGTCATTGCGGGTAAAACCGGCACCGCGCAAGTTTACGGCCTGGCGGCCGGGGAGGAGTACGAGGAAAGCGAGGTGGCTGAAAACCTCCGCCATCATGCCCTGTTCGTGGCCTTCGCTCCCTTCGACGATCCAAGGATCGTGGTGTCCGTGGTTGTGGATCATGGTGGCGCCGGGTCTACCCGCGCGGCACCCATCGCGCGCGCGGTGCTGGACGCATGGCTGCAGCAGGAATGGCGGCCATGAAGAAGTGGATACCCCACTGGCTGGGTATGCCTCGCCTGGATCCGGTGATGCTTCTGCTCATTGGGCTGGTCATGGCGGTAGGGCTGTTCATGGTGTACAGCGCCTCCGGTCAGAACCCGGCGCTGGTGGAGCGCCAGGCCATCCGGCTGGGCCTGGGCCTGGTGGCCATGCTGGTGCTCAGCCAGGTGCCGCCGCATATTCTGCGGGCATGGACGCCGTGGCTGTATCTTGCCGGGCTGGTCCTGCTGGTCGCTACCTGGTTTTTTGGCGTCGGCAGAGGCGCTCAACGTTGGCTGGATCTGGGTATTTTTCGGTTTCAGCCTTCCGAGATCATGAAATTGGCGGTACCCATGATGTTGGCGTGGTACCTGCACTCGCGACTGTTGCCACCCACATTGCGTGATGTGGCCGTGGCGCTTGCCATGATCGTGGCGCCGGCCTTTCTGATCGCGCGTCAGCCGGACCTCGGCACGGCCATGCTGGTAGCGGTTAGCGGAGGATTTACCCTGTTTCTCGCGGGCATTCGCTGGCGGGTGATCGCATCCATGGCCGGCATTGCGGTGGCAGCGGCGCCATTGCTGTGGATGGGCATGAAAGAGTACCAGCGCAACCGCGTACGAACTTTTCTGGATCCTGATGCGGATCCACTGGGGCAGGGTTGGAATATCATCCAGTCGAAGATCGCCGTGGGCTCGGGGGGGCTGACCGGCAAGGGATGGCTTGGGGGGACACAGTCGCGGCTGGAGTTTATCCCCGAGCGGCACACCGACTTTATCCTCGCGGTATTTTCCGAGGAGTTCGGGTTTCTGGGCGTGGCGCTCCTGTTGCTGCTGTACCTGGCGGTCATCGCGCGCGGGCTGTTCGTGGCCAGTCTTGCGCGAGATACCTATTCCCGCCTGCTGGCTGGCAGCCTCGCGCTGATCCTGTTTGTGTATGTCATCGTCAACGGTGGGATGGTCTCCGGGCTTCTGCCCGTGGTTGGCGTGCCCTTGCCGCTGATCAGCTATGGTGGCACATCCGCGGTCACGCTGTTGGCCAGCATTGGCATAATGATGTCGGTTTATGGCCACAGAAAATTCATTCATTAGTGAAACCCGCCGCGGATTTCGCGGTCTGTTCGGGTACACTTTCCCCCTTGTCTGTTAGCGAGGCTCGATCGCCTGTGCATGGTTTCATCAAAATCGCGGGTATCTCCCTGTTGACCGCTTCAGTGTGCGTGGCTGCTTCGGTTTTTGCCGACGAACCGCATCCCGGCGCGTCGGCTTTCCTGGACAAAGCCGAGCGGGAGCACGGCCTGGACCGGTCAATGGTCGAGGACATTCTCTCCGAGGCACGGTTTCAGCAAACCATCGTTGATGCCATGACGCGGCCGGCCGAGTCCAAGCCCTGGCACGAATATCGACCCATTTTTCTTACGCGCAAACGGATTGACGGGGGCGTTGATTTCTGGCGCGAAAACCGCTCATTGATCGAACGCGCGTCACGGGAGTTTGGTGTTGACCCCGAAGTGATTGTCGCCATCATCGGCGTCGAGACATTCTATGGCCGAATCACCGGCAATTACCGCGTCATCGACGCGCTGACGACGCTGGGTTTCTATTACCCGAGCGAGCTGAAGCGAGACCGGTCCGATTTCTTTGCGGGTGAGTTCCTGGAGTTCATGCTGTTGAGCCAGGAAGAAAATCTACCGGCCACCGAGGTGACGGGCTCCTATGCCGGTGCAATGGGCATGGGCCAGTTCATTCCCAGCAGCTATCGCGCCTATGCGGTTGATTTCGATGGCAGCGGTCATCGCGACCTGTGGCAGTCGACGCCGGACGTGGTCGCCAGCGTGGCCAATTACCTCAGCCGTCACGGATGGAAGGCCGGCGAACCGGTCGCGGCGCGGGCATTTCCTGTTGGCGAGGGGGTTGAGACCTCCATCCTGCGCGATGGATACAAGCCAACGAGGACCGTGGCTGAGATGGCATCAGCCGGTTTTCAGGCTTCACCCGAGCTGGATCCCCAGCGCCGTGCGGCCGTGGTAGAGCTTGAAGAGAAAGAACGCAACATCTACTGGCTGGTCTTTGACAACTTCTACGTGATCACGCGATACAACCGGTCGACCCTGTATGCCATGGCCGTATTCGAGCTGGCCAAGGAGATCGCGGCCGGGATGGCTGAATGAGACCGTTTCCCTGGTATCCCGCCACGCTGGCCATCGCCCTGTTGCTGGGCGCTTGCGCGGGCGGGCAAAAAACGGATGAGCAACGAGATGGCCCTTCGCAGCGTAAGCTGACGGCCGCGGATGTGCCGGATGCCCGTCCGCGACCTGAGCCGCCGGCCCGTTACGGCAACCATTCACCCTACGAGGT
>WTJD01000219.1 GCA_011524975.1 Lysobacterales bacterium | reverse complement strand
TCGCCGTGACGATCGGCTTGATCATGGTCAACCTGGTAGAGCCCGGAGCCAGCGTACCGGAATCCACCCGGATGAGCTTGCAGCAGGAATACGGCGCAATGGCCGAGAGCGGTGACGAGGCGGCCACGGTGGTTCGCGAGCGCGGCCCATTACAGATGATCGTCGACATCGTGCCCACGAATTTCTTCGATTCCGCGGCCGACAACCGGAATATGCTGGAGGTGGTGTTCGTCGCCATCCTCTTCGGCATCGGTCTGATCCAGTTGCCCGCGGAGAAGTCCAAACCGATTCTGGATGTTTTTGACGGGCTGAGCCATGCCGTGATACGACTGGTCGACCTGATCATGCTGATAGCCCCGATCGGTGTTTTTTCGCTGCTCGCCAGCACCATTACATCGGTGACCGGCGATGATCCCAGCCAGGTTGTGCAACTGCTGGGCGCTCTTGGTTTCTACATGGTCACCGTCATCGTGGGCATGCTGCTGCATGTGGGCCTGACATACGGTGCCATCCTTAAATTCTGGACACCTCTGTCATTCAAGCAGTTTTACGCCGGCATTGCCCCGGCGCAGCTGGTCGCTTTCTCCACCAGCTCAAGCGGCGCCACCCTGCCCGTCACCATGGAACGCTGCGAAGAAAAACTGGGCGCTTCCGAAGAGATTTCTTCCTTCGTGTTGCCGCTCGGCGCCACCATCAACATGGACGGCACCGCGCTGTACCAGGCGGTGGCCGCGGTGTTCATCGCCCAAACCCTGGGTATGGACCTCACCCTGGCCCAACAGCTGACCATTGTTCTCACGGCTGTGCTGGCGTCGATCGGAACCCCCGCGGTACCCGGTGCCGGCATTATCATGCTGGTGATTATCCTCGAGGCCGTGAACGTCCCCGCGCAGGGCATCGCGCTGATTCTCGGGGTGGACCGGATACTGGATATGCTCCGAACAACCTGTAATGTGACCGGTGACGCCACGGTCTGCACCGCGGTGGCACAATCGGAAGGGCAACTGATGTCCATTGATCTGGATGAGGAAAAAGACCGCATCCAGACTCGATAACGGAAGTCGAGCGACCCTGAATCAGGGCGCGTACAGGGCGCATTCGGGCCCCGGTTCACGGGCGGCCCGGGCCCCGCGCAAGGCCTCGCTCGGGCTCCTTGATGCACGCAGCTGCCGATAGAACGAATCCAGGAATTCTACGTTGGCCTGAGCGTCATTCTGGCGGCAGGTAACGATCAGACCGGCGCCCGACATGGCAAGGTCACTGACAACGCCGATGCGGCTCTGGTAAGCCCCGGAGGGCCGGTTGCGGTAGGTCACCTGGTTCAGCACCCACATTCCCTTGCTTAATGGCCATTGCCGGACCTCAGAGGGATAAACCTGGGTGCGACCCTGCCCCCTGCCCGGCTCAGACAAATCGAGCGAGGATCGCTCAGGCTGTGCCAGGTCCAGGGTCACCGGCAGTGCCAGGTGCGTCAGGTCGGACGCCGCGAGTCGCGGGGTTTCAAATTCATCGGACAGCAGCGCGTTGCCCTGGATCATGTGTAAACCCGGGCCAATAAACTGGTCTCTGACCACGGCCATCTCTGCGCTGATCGACAGCCGCTCCGCTACCGTGGATGTCCAGTCCACGGGATCTCCAGCCACAAATACCTGTTCCGGCCACCCTGCCGGCCAGGCAGCCCGAACCGCTTTGCCGGACGGGAAGTCGAGCAAACCCACCACGCTGTGGTCGGCATCCAGCGGGCGCCCGTTACGGCGCAGCGAACCGAAGTCGACACCCAGCATGGCCCCTACCGGCAGCCAGTAGACACGCCGGGGCAAAAGATCCCCCACCTGCCCAAGCAGGATTTCACCGGCCGATTCTTTTAAGGCGCGGGTCTCATTGTCCCGCAATGCATCCAGCACGGATCCAAAATCCTCGGGCGCCCTTCGTTGGAAATAGCGCACGCCATCGGCGTCGGCAAGCCAGCTCCGGACACGCTCCCTTTCAGGTAAGCTCACCACGACCGCCTCATCCCCACCCAGGTCGCCCAGCCAGCCTCGCACGGCTTCCTTCTCCAGCCGCTCGGTGTCCACGGCGAAACGGGCGCTCAGAGCGCCGAGCTGCCCGCGCCAGCCCTCACCATTGGCAAGCGCGGCACGCAAGGCGTCATCGCCTTCGTATCGGCTCTCTGAGCGGCCAATCGCCAAAATACGCACGAGAGCGAGAAAAGATGATTCAGCGGCCTCGGGCGATTCACCGCTCATGGCCTGCACAGCATGCTCGAACAGCGTGTTGGCATGCTCCCAGTACCATCCACCCAACAAGCCGGTGAGCCGTGAATGGTAGAAGTGCACCTCCATCAGCAGATCGGCATAAATCCGGGATGCCGCATCACGCCGGCCAGAGAGATACAGAAAACGGGCGCGCATCATGCCTGCCGAAACCGCCCACCGCGGTCGCGCGCTCAGCACAGCGCGCTCGTATGCGGCACTCACACCCGCGTCAGTACAAGGCGCCGGCCCCGGGCCGAAGGTCGAGCAGACGGCCAGCCGCGCGATATGCTCCTGCGCGCCATCACTCAATGCCCGGAACTGCGCGGCGCCTTCATCGAGCGCCCGGCGCGCGGCACGTTGGTCCCTGTCGGCCACCTCGTCCAGTACCTTCTGCAGCGCCCAGTCCGCACCCTGTGAAGGCGTTTCCAGGTGCCGGCTCTGTACCAGGCGGACTCTTTTTGCTTCATCGAAGCGGCCGGACTGCCGATAGGTGTTGGCCAGCGTCTGGAGACCCCGGTTAAGGGGCAACAGGGGATTAGGCCTTCGAAATACACCCGTCTGCGGGTTGATGAGCGCCCGTTCCAGCACAGCGGCGGCTTGCCCGAACTCGCCCGAATGGTACAAAGCCTCGCCCAGCATGATGGAAGCCTGGGCCCGTGTCAGGCTGCCTGTGTCAACCTCCAGTGACTGCCTGAGCGCCACGATCGCGTCCGGATACCTGAAAAGATCGATATACAGCTGTCCCTGGATCAGCAGGCCGCGAACCCATTCATCCTGCGCGCCGGCATCCGCCAGTTGCGCCACCATGCTGCCCAGAACCTGCTCCGAGGCAACGACATCGCCCAAACGATCGTGCGCGGACACCAGTTTTTTTCTGATTTCGGCAGACAGCTCCATGGCATCACGACCAAGGGCAAGCTCCAGGGCCTGTTCGTATCGTTCGATGGCCAGTGGCAGTTCATCTCTGGCCGTGTACATCTCGCCGCTCATGAACAACGCCATGGCCTGCTCATATCCATAGCCTCGACGGGCGGACATACCCGCTGTCTCCGAAAGCGCCGCCAGGGCGAGATCGCTATCATTCTGACCGGCACGGTCCAGGGCCAGGCTGAACAGGATCTCACCGCGCATCCCCGTGGCGGCCAACGCTGCCTCGGCATGGCCGGACAGCCGTGCGGCAACCATTACCGCATTGACCCACTCCAGCGCAGTATCCGCCTCCCCCAGCTCGCGGAAGGCGATGTGCGCAGCGGCCAGCGCCGCCCAGAGCCGATGCTCCTCGATGCCGAAATCAGCGAACAAGCGCTCTGACTGCAGCAGCATGTTGATGCGGACCGACCAGTTGGCCGCGGATACGGCCAGCAGGCGCTCCTGGCCTTGCGACAACAACTGGTAGGCACGCGCCAGGCGCGTGCTGAGCTCGTCCCGCACATCCAGGCGGTAGAACTCGACGTTGAAACGGGTGCCGGATGTTCTCCACGGCGCCACCACCC
>WTJD01000220.1:3153-13129 GCA_011524975.1 Lysobacterales bacterium | reverse complement strand
CGAATACGCGCGGCACAACCATCGCGATGCCGACGCAGAGGTTCGGTTCTGGCGGGACATCATGCGCCAGTGCCGGTTCATCCGCCAGTTCCTGCTGCGGACCGCACCTGACCCGGCTTCATTCAAACCCCGCGACCTGATGGAAATGCTGCACCTGGGCAAAGAGTACTGGAAGCTGGGCGAAAACGTGATCTACGAAACGATGCGTTTTTACACCATGAGCATTTCGGAATTCCTGGACGAGTATTTCGAGAGCGACCTGATCAAGGCGGCGCACGCGGGCAGCGGCATCATCGGCTCTGCGCTGGGCGTGATGTCGCCTGGCACGGCTTACGTCCTGCTGCATCACGCCATGGGCGATGTCGACGGCAACGCCGGCGCCTGGGGGTTCGCCCGCGGCGGTATGGGCGCCATCGCCAATGCCATGGGCGCCTGTTTCGAAGATCATGGCGGGGAGATCGTCTGCGGCTCAGGCGTGGATCAGATTATCGTCAAGGGCGGCAGGGTCACCGGCGTGGCGCTGGAAAACGGCGACGAGTACTACTCCGACACCGTGGTCTCCAACATGACCTTCACCCGGACGTTTCTTGAGTGCATGGATCCAAAGGACCTGGACGATGAATTCCTGCGGCGGGTCAGGAACTTCAAGATCCGCGGATCATCCGGCAAGCTCAACATCGCCCTCGATGGCGTGCCCCAGTTCACCGCGCTCAAGGACAACCAGGAGCTGATGTATACCGATATGCACCTGATCGACTCCATCGAGCGACTGGAGCGGGCCTATGATGACTGGAAGGACGGCATCTGGTCCCGGGATCCTTACATCGACATGCTGATACCCACCCTCACGGACCCCACCATGGCGCCGCCCGGCAAACACTTCATGTCGGTGTTTGTGCAATACGTGCCGCCCAAAGTACGCGGCAAAGACTGGACCGATGAAGATCGCGACGCCTTCCAGCAGACCGTCATCAACCAGATCGACGAATACGCGCCTGGCTTCAAGGACCTGGTGCTGCACGCCGAGGTCCGGACACCGCGTGAACTGGAGAACGAGGTGGGGCTGACGGAAGGCAATATTTTCCAGGGTGAGCTCACCATGGATCAGCTCCTGTTCAATCGGCCGGTACCCGGCTATGCCCAATATCGTGGCCCCGTCAGGGGGCTGTGGATGTGCGGCTCGTCCAATCATCCCGGCGGCGGTGTGATGGCCGCGCCCGGCGCCAACGCGGCCCGGGAAATACTCATGTCGATGAAGAAACCCAATACCGTACCCGAGGGTTGGTTAGATGATTAATCGTGGCGAAAAAATGATTATTATCGGGGGCGGTCACAATGGCCTGGTGTGCGCAGCCTTCCTGGCCAGGGCCGGATATGCCGTGACCGTACTGGAAGCCGCTTCCCAGGTGGGCGGCGCGGCCGTGACCCACGAGTTCGCGCCCGGCTTCAAAGTCTCTCAGGGCGCGCACCTGCTCTACCTGCTGGACGAGGGCATCAGGAAAGACCTGGCGCTGGATTCACACGGTTTGAAAATGGCTGGGACGGGGCTGGCCACAACCTCGATCAGCGCCGGCGGCGACTACCTGCGCATCAACGGCGATCAGCTGGACGGACCCGGCGCCGAGCCCGACGACCAGGCAGCCATGCCCGAATACCTCCGCATGATGAACCGGTTCGCTGGCGTGCTGCAGCGGCTGCATAACCGCACGCCCATGCGCCTGGGCACCACCGATCGCGGCGACCTCAAAGCGCTGGCGCGACTGGGGTGGGACATCCGGCGAATGGGAAAACGCGACATGCGGGAGTTCCTGCGCATCACGGGCATCAACGTCTACGATGTGCTGCAGGAAAACTTCAACAGCGAACTTCTCAAGGGCGCGCTCAGCCTGGAGGGTGTCCTGGGGACATTTCTCGGCACCCGCTCCAACAACAGCGTGTTCTGCGCGCTCCAGCGCATGAGCAACGGCGCGCGCTACGACCTGCCGGCCGGCGGCATGGGCGCCGTCAGCGAGGCCATTGCCGCCGCGGCCAGGAGCCACGGCGCCGAGATACGCACTTCGGCCCGGGTCAGGCGCATCCTGACGGAGGGTGAGGAGGCCTGCGGCGTCGAACTGGAAGACGGCTCGGTCATCGAAGCCCGGTGCATCATTTCCAACGCTGACCCGAAAACCACGTTCAACCGATTACTGGGCGCGCAGCACCTGGAAGCGGGCTTCGCCCATCGCGTCCGCAACATTCGCAGCAACGGCTGCGTCGCCAAGCTGCACCTGGCGCTGAGCGAGCCGCCCCGTTTCACGGGCCTGCCCGATGAGTTCACCGGTGACCGGCTGGTGATCGCGCCTTCGCTGCAGTACGTCGAGCACGCGTTCAACCACGCCAAGTACCGGGAATATTCGAAGGATCCCGTGATGGAAATCACGGTCCCCTCCCTGCACGATGACAGCCTGGCTCCGGCCGGCCAGCACGTGCTCTCCGCGGTGGTCCAGTGGGCGCCTCACAACCTGAAACAGGGCTGGAGCGAAGCCAAGGTCGCCTTCACGGGCAGGGTGATGGATGTGCTGGCCAAGCACGACCCGGAGATTCGTGGCAAGACACTGTATTCGGAATTACTGACACCGGCCGACATGGAATCCGGTTTTGGTATGACAGGGGGGCACTGGCATCACGCGGAAATGGCCATGGACCAGTTCCTGATGATGCGGCCCGTGTACGGGGCGGCCCAGTACCGGACGCCGGTCAACGGACTCTGGTTGTGCGGCGCGGGCTGCCACCCCGGCGGCGGCGTCATGGGCAGCGCCGGGCGCAACGCGGCCAACGCGATCATCGAGTCGGCGGGAGGATAAGGCAATGAGAACGGTCCATTTCGAGCATCGCGATCACTGGCGAAACAAGGTCTACCCCAGCCCGTTTCACAGCCGGCAAAAAGAGCTCAACGTGCTGCGCACCTGGAGCCGCTGGTACGACTATCTGTCCGTGCCGGCGTATTTTGACGCCACGCTGGAATACTTCGCGGCCCGAAACGCCTGCGCGGTGTTCGACCTCACCCCCATGACCAAGCACGTCATCAGCGGCCCGGACGCCCTGCCCTTCCTGAACCGGCTGGTGACCCGTGACGTGGCGAAAATCAAGCCGGGACGCGTGGGCTATTGCGTCTGGTGCACAGACGAGGGACAGGTGATCGACGATGGCACCATTTTCCACCTGGAGCCCGGACGCTACCGGCTCTGCTCACAGGAACACCAGATCGACTGGCTGATGATCAACGCCAACGGCTTTGACGTGGACATCGTGGAAGATACGCACGATGTCGCGGGGCTGGCTTTGCAAGGCCCGACCGCCTGCGCCACGCTCAAACGAATGGGCCTGGCGGGTATTGAAAACCTGACACCGTTCGGGCTGGCGCATTTCGATTTCTCCGGCACCCAGCTGATGGTTTCGCGCACTGGCTACACCGGAGACCTGGGCTATGAGCTGTGGATTGACCCCGACCATGCGGAGTTGCTGTGGGACCGACTGTTCGAAGCGGGCGAACTGCACAACATACGGCCCATGGGCTCGGACGCGCTGGACATGACGCGGATCGAGGCCGGCTTCATTCTCGCCGGCGTGGACTTCATGCCGGCCATGCACACGGTGCGGCCCACCCATACCCGCTCCCCGTTGGAACTGGGCCTCAGCTGGCTGGTGGATTTCAACAAGCCGCTGTTCAATGGCCGCCGCGCCTTGCTGGAGGAGAAAGCGCGCGGGTCTCGCTACCGCTTCGTCAAGCTGGATATCGAGGGCAACAAGCCGGCCAACAACGCCTACGTCTTTGACCGGCGCGAAAAGAATATCGGCTGGATCACCTCAGCCATGTGGTCCCCCTCAGCCAAGAAAAACATCGCCCTGGCGACGCTGGACATGCCACATGGCAAGATCGGTGACGAAGTGCTGGTAGAAATCTACTACCAGCGCGAACTCAAGTGGAGCCGCGTGATGGCGAATGCCCGGGTCGTCAAGGATCCGTTCTGGGATCCGCCGCGACGGCGCCTGACGCCGCCGGCCGATTTCTGAGCACGGACGAGGTCGCACAGCCCCGTCCATGGCCCACCGGCTCGATCCCCTGCTGAGGCCCCGGTCCGTCGCCGTGCTCGGCGCCACGGAGCGCCCCGGCTCGGTCGGCCGCCAGACCATGGAGAACCTCTTGCTGGGCCAGTTCCCCGGCAACCTCTACGCCGTGAATCCGGGACGAAGTGATGTCCTGGACATCCCCTGCTTTCCCGATTTGGCCGCGCTGCCCGAAACGGTCGACCACGTCATCGTCTGCCTCGGCGCGGCCCGCATAGAGGGGGCCCTGGACGCCATCGCCGAGCACGGAGCTTCCGCCGCCACCATCTTCGCCGCCCTGTTCCTGGAAGATGATGAACCCCCCTTGCTCAGCGACCGGGTGGCGGCCAGGATCCGGGAGACAGGCCTCATGGTATGCGGCGCCAACGGGATGGGCTTTTACAACCTATACGACGGCATTTGGGCATGTGGCTTCGACACGCGCCCGAACCACGTGCGCGGCGGCAACGTGGCTTTGATCAGCCATTCCGGGGCCGGCATGTCCGGCATTATGGACTGCGAAGAACGCATCGACTTCAACCTGGCGGTATCCACCGGCCAGGAACTCAACATCGGCATGCACGACTACCTGGATTTTGCCCTTGATTTACCCGGCACACGCGCCGTCGGCCTGTTCATGGAGACCGCCCGGGACCCGAGCGCGCTGATCGCCGCGTTTGAAAAAGCGCGCGACCTGGGCATTCCCATCGTTGCGCTCAAGGTAGGGCGCACCGAGCTGGCCGCCCGGCTGACCGTGTCTCACTCTGGAGCGATTGCCGGGCGCGACGACAGCTACCAGGCTGTGTTCGACCGCTACGGCGTTCAGCGCGTCCATGATATGGACGAAATGGCCACCACGCTGATGATGTTCGCGCAACCGCACCCGGTGGGCAGCGGCGCGCTCGCTGCCATCCACGATTCCGGCGGTGAACGCCAGCTGCTGATCGATCTGGCCGCTGACATGGGGGTACCGATCGCCAGGATCGGGGCCGACACGACCCGGCGGCTGGAAGCTCTGCTGGACCCTGGCCTGCCGCCGGTCAACCCGCTGGACGCGTGGGGCGCGGGCGGCCCCGACGCGGACAGGATCATGGAACAGGCACTGGCCGCGCTGATGCAGGACCCGGCCACCGCCTTCGCCGCCGTGATTCACGACCGCGCCCCCATGGGCAAGATTTTGCCGCCCTACATTGACTACATGCGCGTGGGTCACGCCGCCTCCGGCAAACCGGTGTTCCTGGTATCCAACCGGCAGGGCAGCGGCCACGACCCGGCGGCCATCGAGGTGAGCCGGGAAGGCTTCCCGGTCATGGATGGCGTGCGCTCCTTCCTGGCGGGCGCCCGCTGCTTGATGAGGTGGCGTGATTTTCTCACGCGCCCTGAGCAGGCGTTGCCCGGACCCGATCCGGAAAAAGTGGCGTACTGGCGTCAAGTGCTCAGCCAGGGGCAGACGCTGGACGAATTGAGATCCATCCAGCTGCTGCGTGACTTCGGCTTGCCGGTCAACGAATATCACCGCGTCGATTCAAAAGAAGCCGCCGTTGCCGCCGCCGCTGATATCGGCTTTCCCGTTGTGCTCAAATCGCTGCAGCCGGGCCTGACGCACAAAACGGACCACGACGGCGTCGTGCTCAGCATCCGCAGCGCGGACGCGCTGGAGGCGGCCTATGAACGCATGTCGGCTGCATTGGGGGCCGAGGCAGCCGTAACCGCCATGATCGACGAGCCTGGGACAGAAATGTTGCTGGGCATGATCCGCGATGAGCAGTTCGGACCCGTGGTGTTGCTGGGTTTTGGCGGAATCAACGTACAATCACTGAAAGACGTGCGCTACGCCATTGCGCCATTTGATGCCGCGCAGGCACATCGCCTGACCGACGAACTCAAACTGCGGGCATTGCTGGACGCCCGGCGCGACCGGGCCGCAGCCCGGCTCGACAGCTGGTGTGAGGCGGCATCTGCTTTTTCGGTCATGGTTCACGCCCTGGCTGACGTTTTACAGGAGGTCGACGTCAACCCGCTGATCGTGACCTCAGAACGCTGTGTCGCGGTTGACGCCCTGGTGGTGGGACGCGCGACGGAGGAAACCGATTGATCCCGGAGGAAGTGCACTATGAGCCTGGAAAATATTGCCAAGCATGATGCAAGCCGTTGGCTGGAACTGGCCGATCAAGCCAGAGCGCAGGTAGAAACACGCTTGTTCATTGATGGCGACTGGACCGATGCCGCCGAAGGCGGGCGATTCGAAACCATCGATCCAAGCAATGGCGAGGTTGTGGCCGCCATGGCCGAGGGCACTGAGAAGGACGTGGACCGCGCGGTGGCCGCGGCCCGCAAAGCGTTTTACTCCGGATGCTGGTCGCGCATGGCGCCCCGTGATCGCATGGCCACCCTGTATCGATTCGCAGAACTGGTCGAGCAAAACGCCGAAGAGCTGGCGGTGCTGGAAACCCTCGACATGGGCAAACCCATCTCCGATGTGATCGGTGTCGACCTGCCCCTGGTCAGCGAGACCATTCGCTTCATGGCCGAGTGCATCGACAAGGTCGACGGCGCGGTCACCAACACCGCCTCTGACGCCATGCACTTCATCCTTCGTGAGCCACTGGGCGTGGTCGGCGCCATCACGCCATGGAACTATCCCATGCTCATGGCCGCGTGGAAATTCGCCCCGGCACTGGCTGCGGGCAACACCGTGGTGCTCAAACCCGCGGAGCAATCACCCATGACCAGCACCCGGCTGGCTGAGCTGTTCACGGAGGCAGGCGGGCCCGCAGGCGTGTTCAACGTGGTCAACGGCATGGGTGAGGTGGCGGGCCGGGCCCTGGCGCTGCACCATGACGTGGCCAAGATCACGTTCACCGGCTCCACAGAGGTCGGAAAACTGATGCTGCAGTATGCCGGCCAGTCCAACATGAAGCACGTCGGGCTTGAGTGCGGCGGCAAATCACCCCAGATTTTCATGGCTGATCTGCCGGACATGAACGCGGCCATCGAGGCCGCCTACTGCGGGATCTACGAGAACATGGGCGAAGTCTGTAACGCCGGCTCCCGCCTGCTGGTTGAGCGTCCCATCTATGACGAGTTCGTCGAACGATTCACGGCCGAGGGCCAATTCGCCTATCAGCCCGGCCAGCCCCTGGACCCCGGCACCAGCATGGGGCCCCTGGTCACCAAGGCTGACCAGCGCCGGGTACTGGGCATGATCGATGCGGGCCGGAGCGAGGGCGCGCGCCTGGTGTTTGGGGGTGATGCCCCGGAGGAACTGGAGCCTGGCGCCTTCGTGAATCCCACGCTGTTCGCAGACGTGAACAATGACATGACCATCGCCAGGCAGGAGATCTTCGGCCCGGTGGCCTGCATGATTCCGTTTGACGGCGTGGATGAGGCCATCCACATCGCCAATGACACCATTTACGGGCTGGCCGCCAGCCTGTGGACCCGGGACATCGACAAGGCCATGCACATGGTGAAGGCCGTGGAGTCGGGCATCGTCTGGGTCAACACCTTCGACGCCGGCGATTACACCCAGCCTTTTGGCGGCTACAAGCAGTCGGGCAATGCACGCGACAAGTGCATCGACAGCTACAAGGCCTACACCCAGACCAAATCCGCCTGGATTCAGCTCTCGACGCCGTAGGCTCCGCCGTGAACTTTGAGACCCTGCTGTTTGAGCGCGATGGCCCCCTGGCCTGGCTCACGCTGAACAGGCCCGACAAGCTCAATGCCATCAGCACAGCGATGGTGGAAGATCTGAACAAGGCCCTGGATGCCGCGGAAGCCGATGACACGGTTCGCGTGATCCTGCTGCGCGGTGCGGGTCGGGCGTTCTCGGCGGGATTTGACCTTGAAAGCTCCGACGCGGACATCAACCCGCAGTCGGTTCGCGCTGAGCTGACCGCCGATTTCGACATCATCATGCGGTTTTGGGATTGCCCCAAGCCCACTATCGCCGCCGCGCACGGCTATTGCCTGGGCAGCGCGATGGAAATGGCGCTGGCCTGCGATATCACCCTGGCCAGCGAGGACACGCGCCTGGGCGCGCCCGAAGTCAAGTTCGGCAGCGGTATCGTAGCCCTGATCTTGCCCTGGCTGTGCGGCCCCAAGAAAGCCAAGGAGTGGCTATTGACCGGCACCGACCGAATTACGGCTGCAGAAGCGGAGCGCTGGGGCCTGCTGAATCGCGTAACACCCACCGAATCGCTGTTTGAAGCGGCCCGGGAACTGGCCCTGGAAATAGCCGGCAACGACCAGCTGGCCGTGCGCCTGACCAAGCAGGCCATCAACCAGGGTTGTGACATCGCCGGCATGCGCGAGGCTTTGCTGCAGGCGCTGGAAGTGGATATCGAAGTAGAATTGACCGAAACCGAGGAGTCTAGGGCGTTTAACCGGATCCTCCATACCGAGGGCGCACGCGCGGCGATCGCCTGGCGGCGAGGCAAAACCTGAACGCAACCGGGCACCCCCACATGACACAGGAACACCCCGACATGGAACTTGAGCACTACCTCGAACAGCACCCCGAGACGCGTTACCTGGAAGTGCTGGCCCCGGACATCTGCGGCGTGCTGCGCGGGAAACGGGTGGAGCGTTCGGACTTTGGCAAATTGTTCGGAAAAGGCGTGAATCACTGCGGTGGAACCACGCTGCTCAATATCAAGGGAGCCGTCCCGGAATATGTCGATTACGGCTCCAATGACGGAGACCCTGACGTACGCGGTACGGCGGTCGCGGGCAGCCTCGCGCCCGTACCCTGGGCTGCACAACCGTCCGCGCAATGCATGATGTCGCTGAGCACTTTTGCCGGCGAACCCTATCCGTTCGATCCCAGGAATGTACTGAAGCGGGCGTTGCAGCCTTTGCTCGACATGGGCCTGAATCCGGTCATGGCCACCGAGCTGGAGTTCTACCTGGTTGAGCATGACGGCGAACAGTTCCAGCCGAGAATGCCGAGAATCCCCGGCAGCGCGCTCGCCCAGGACGGCGTCCAGTACGCCACCTTCGAGGATCTCGAGGAAGTGGATGATTTTCTCAAAGACGTGGACGCCTTTTGCGGCGCGCAGAATCTGCCGGCCAGCGCCGCCCTGTCAGAGTACGCGCCGGGCCAATTCGAAATTAATCTGCAGCACGTGGATGACCCTGTGCTTGCCTGCGACCACGCAGCCCTGCTCAAACGCGCCATCCGCGCCGCTGCCAGGCGCAACGGCCTGGCGGCCACTTTCATGGCCAAACCATTCCAGGAACATGCCGGCAGCGGCCTGCACCTGCACATCAGCCTGGTCGACGCCGACGGCAATAATGTGTTCGCGGGCAGCAGCCAGGATGGTGCGTTTTCAGACACCCTGCGCCATGCGATCGGCGGCCTGGCGGCCTGTATGAACGAAAGCATGGCGGTAATGGCGCCCAACGCCAATTCGTATCGACGATACGCGCCGGGTTTTTACGCGCCCGCCATGCCCAACTGGGGCCCAAACCACAGGGGCGTTGCCATTCGCCTGCCGGTGGCATCGCAGGAAAACGTCCGGCTGGAATATCGCGTGGCCGGTGCCGATGCCAACCCCTGGCTGGCTTCCGCCGCGGTACTGGCCGCCATGCACCACGGGATCAGTCGGCAAATCGAGCCCCCCGCGATGGTGCCCGAGAGGGCCGAGGTGGAGTATGAGCCGACCATCCCGCTGCGATGGTCGCTGGCGCTCAATACCTGGCAGCAAGGGCAGATACTGCCCGAGTACTTTGGGCAGGAATATCACCGGGTGTTCGAACGCGTGCGACGCGAGGAATGCGACCATTTCAATGCGCAGGTGACCAACCGGGACTATGAATGGTATTTGCGACTGGCATAAAAAAAGGGCTGCCCGAGGGCAGCCCCAACCGCTTGGAAACTGAAACT
>WTJD01000220.1:0-3053 GCA_011524975.1 Lysobacterales bacterium | reverse complement strand
CCCGTGGTCGCGACCGCTGCCAGGCCATTGATCTGCGACTGCAGGCTATTGACCAACGCAGTCAAGTCGTCAATCTGTGCCTGCATAGCGCCCAGGTCGCCATTAACAACTTCCAATTCTTCCAGAGAGTCTGCGTCTATCACCTCGGCAATAGCAACACCCGTGGAGGAATCGGCGCCCGTGATGATCGCGCTGTAAGCCGTCTTAGGCTCGAAGCAGCCGAAAATGGCTGCCTCTCGATAGTCATTGGGCGCAAACCCTAAATCTTCGATGATGGCGACGTCTTCAGGATATTCCTGATCCTGCCAATCGTCATTTGTGGCGATGGTCTCCCATTTATTACTGCCGTCTGGCTGGCGCGTCAGCCGTTTCAGCGTCAGTATCGGATCGGCGAGCGGTCCAGCCACGGGCATGCTCGGCCCGCGCGCCCTAATGACGCTACACTTGGTAGTGTCGCCCTCAATAATGAACCCGGCGATCATTTCCTCATTTCTACCAGCCAAAACTTTCCCACGCGTGGAAATGCTATTGATCCTGTCAGCGGCTTCAGCAGTCTGAGTCGCCGCGAACGTTACGAATATTGACAGGCTGAATACAGTGGCAAAGGTACTTGCCGAGAGAACCAGTGAACTTCCAAATCGCAGTTTCATTTCCAAACCCTCCTCCGGGTCTGCACTTTGCGGTGACTTCAGCTTTTTGTTCCGGACTTTAATAAGTCTCTTTAGAACCGAAGTAACGCTCTGTGCTCCAAACTTCCTTGAGGTGGGAAATCAATATTTCCCAAGCGTGCTGAAATATTAGCCACTGCCGAAATTTGGGGTCACTGTCACTATTTACAGTCTTATCAATCAGTAATAACAGCCTTTTTCTGATAAAAATGAACAAAAAAAGGCCCGGCGAGTGCCGGGCCTTTTGTCGTCATTGACCGCTTAAGGCGATCAGATGGTCTGAATCACCCTCAGTCTCTCAAGGGCCTGCGGTACCAGGCAACACCCAGGATCGACAGGATCAGCAGCAGCAGAGCCCACTTTCCGTCCACCGGAACATTGACCGGCGGTACGTACACATTGACTCGCGCGTCATCGCTGTCTTCAACAGGATCGCCACCATCGACCGGATCGCCCGTCACGTCGGCGACGTTCGTGAACGCCACCTGGACATTGTCGAGTGAGCAGTCGTAGCTGGTGCTGTCACCCATTGCGAGATCACCGATAGCGAAATCGCAATCCGGCGCCAGGGCGTCGGTCACCATGACATTTTCCAGATCCTGGTTGCCGGCATTGGTGACCTCAATCGTCCACATTGCCGTTTCTCCCGGGGAAATCGTCTGAACGCCGGGCGACTTCGTTATTGAAATAGCCGGGTTCAACTTGACGTTGGTGAAGGTACAGGTGATGTCCTCGCCGGCATCCAACTCAAGTGCGGCCGGGTCATTCGCGCTGTCATCGTCATCACAGGTCACGCCGGTGAAATCCCAGCCCACGTTGGGCAGGTCTTCCGTCACGCTGTAAGCACCCGGCGCCAGGTTCGAGGCCACGTTCTCATCACTCACCGCGGTATCGATGCTGAAATTGCCGTAAGAGGCGGTGAAATTAAAGACACCGTCAGCGCCAATGGCGTTCTTGACCACGGTGATGCTGCCGCGTTGCGTGTTGACGTAGGTGCAGGTCACATTCTCACCGGCCGAGATGCCGATGTTGTCCACTGACGAACCGTCGTCGCACGTCGCGCTGGTCAGGTCCCAGCCCTCTACAGCACTTTCCGTGATCGCGTAGCCCGTGCCCACAATCACCGGCACAGGCTGGCTGCACTGATCAGGGTCATTTGTGGAATCAATGAGAGTGGCGCTCACCGGCAGCCCGGGCGAACCATTGGTTGCGGATACCTCAAAGAAGAATGCTTGGTTGGATCCACTGGGAATCGTCTCCTTGCACACCGTGATCGAGCCGGGATCTTCCGTGTTGGTAAAGGTGCAGGATGCCGACTCGCCCGGCGCGGGGGTCACAGACAAGGTCGAATTCTCGGCGTTGAAACTCCAGTCAGCAACACCCGTGCAGGTTGCCCCGCCAAGCGTGTAGTTAGCCACGTCTCCCTCGGTGAAGGTGTAGGTGGTGCCATCCGGGGTGACCGCGTTCGGCCCCTCGCAATTCGAACCATCATCAGACCCACTATCAGTCAGGTCGAAATTGCTGGCATGGCCCCAGTTGCTGGTGAACGGGAAAGCACCGCCAACACCCCTCGGGATGGTCTCTTTACAGATTTCGATTTCGGCGTTCTCCGTGTTCGTGAATTTGACCGAGACCGAATCATCCACGCCTTCCTGATCTCCAAGGGTTACGGACGCATCCGGTGTATTGGCAATGTCACAGGTTGTGCTTATGCCGCCCGAACAGGTCACGTCCGTCAGCACCCATGGCAGGTCCAGCGGGTTACGTTCGTTCACGGTATAAACACCCGGCGGCAGATCCGTACAGCTGACGCTCGGCTCCCCACAGGCGATCGTAACCTCGCCTGTAGGACAGGTGCTGCCCGCGACGGAACCCTCGGGGCCCGTGATGTCAAAGGTCCACGAGCCGCTGTTAGCGCTGGTGGTGACACACTCTTTACTGATCAGCAGCGTGCCCGGAGGCGGCGCCAGATTGTTGGTGAAGGTGCACACGATGTCATCTTCGGTGTTGACCGTCAGCTCCAAGGTCCCGGCCACGAGGTCTGTCGCGCCCTGGCCGGAGCTGCAGGTGATGTCATCCAGCGACCAGTCGTCACTTGGCAGCGCGCCTTCGGTGAACACGTAGGTACCGGATTCCACGGCATCCAGCGTAATGGCTCCACCGCCGTTGGGGCCGTCGCCCGAGCCCTGGAGATTAAAGCCAGTGGTGCCCTGGGCGCCGGTCGGTTGATCAATGGTGAACGGGAACGAATCAGCCGTGTCCACATTGGTCAGCTTCTCAATCGTTACCGTGCCGCAGGTAGCCAGATCCAGGAACACGAAGTCTTTCAGGTCAGCCGTCAACTCCGCTGATGAGCGCGTCTCGATCATGATAGAGCTGTAGCAC
>WTJD01000105.1 GCA_011524975.1 Lysobacterales bacterium | reverse complement strand
TGCACGGCATCATCAACGTTCTGAGCTGCGCGCTTTGGGTGGGGGCAGCTGTCCACCTGGTACCCCGGCTCGATATCCATGAATTGTGCGAACAGGTCGCCGCCCATACCTACAGCGTCTTCATGGCGGTGCCCACCATTTACGTCAAGCTCATCGATCATCTTCAACGGCTTGAGCCTGCCGATGCAAAAGCGGTTTGTGACGGATTCGCGCGCATGCGGCTCAATGTTTCCGGCTCCGCGGCTTGCCCGGTGAAGGTGTTCGAGCAGTGGCGGGCGCTCACCGGACAGGTGCTGCTGGAACGCTACGGCATGACGGAGGTTGGGATGGCCCTCTCCAATCCCTACCGCGGAGAACGTCGTGCCGGCTATGTGGGACAGGCGCTGCCGGGCGTGACCGTGCGGCTGTTCGATGAACATGACCATCCCATAACAGAAGAGTCCGTGCCCGGCGAGATTCGCATGCGGGGCGAGACGGTGTTCAAGGAGTACTGGGGCAACCCCCAGGCCACCCGAGAAAGCTTCACAGATGGCTGGTTCTGTTCCGGCGACATCGCGGTGATTGAAGACGGCTACTTCCGAATCATGGGCCGTTCCTCGGTCGACATCATCAAGTCGGGCGGTTACAAGCTATCCGCCCTGGAGATTGAAGGCGTGCTGCTGACCCACGATGACGTCAGGGAAGTCGCCGTGATCGGCATACCGGACGACACCTGGGGCGAGGCAGTGGTCGCGGTCATGTCCCTGCGCCAGGGCGCCCGCCTGGCATTGGATGACCTGAAGTCATGGTGCGAGGGCAGAATGTCTGCCTACAAGATTCCGAAAAAAATCCAGATCCTGGATGCCTTGCCGCGCAACGCGATGGGCAAAGTCACCAAGCCAGAACTGGCTCAGCGGCTAACGGGCCAGGGGCCCAAGCCGCCAACGAGCTAGACCGGCGCGCTTGCGGTTCAGGCTGCCCAGTCGCCGCCGCACACCGTGGCCGAACGCAGCCCGCCCGGCGCCGAGAAGCCCACTTGAGCGCCCGGGTGAGACAGGTCGATGGGAACATAGGCAAACCCAACGTTTTGCTCCAGCCGCGGCGACCACACCATGCTGGTCACCTTGCCGATTGGCTCTCCCGATGCCCGCAGAACAGGCCAGGTATCCCGCGGTGGATCAACGGGCTCACCCCCGGCCGCCAGCCTGACCAGTTTCCTGGACGGTCCCGCTTCGGCAATGCTTTCCAGCGCTTGCCTGGCCAGGTAATCGGCCTGCTTGCCCAGCTTGAAAAAGCGGTCCAGTCCCGCCTCGAAGGGGTTGTTCTCCAGCGTCATGTCGTTGCCCCACGACAGCAGGCCCGTTTCTATCCGGTCAATGAGATTGGGCGCACCCACACGCAGGTGCAGACCTTCTCCTGCCTCAGCGATGATGTCCCAGAGTGCCTCACCCTGTTCAGGCTTCATCAGGTAAATCTCAAAGCCGCCTTGCCCACTCCACCCCGTGCGCGCGATCTTGACCGGGATGCCGCTGATCTCCGATGCCACAAAACGGAAAAACTTGAGGGCTCTGATCGACTCACCCAGCACCCGCGCCAGCAAATCTTCGGCTTTGGGTCCCTGAACCGACAGTGGAAATACACCCGGATCGACAACTTCGACATCCCAGGAGCCCGATTCGGCAATACCCTTCGCCCACAGCAGCACGTCGGAGTCGGACAGGGACAGCCAGTAATGATCGTTCGCATGGCACAGCACAATGGGGTCGTTAACGATGCCCGCGTTACGGTCGAGCAGCGGCGCGTAGATGCACTGGCCGGGCTCACAGGCCGCCACGTCCCTCGGCGTCATCCACTCCACCAGCCTCAGCGCGTCCGGGCCCTTGATTTCCACCTGCACCTGGCAGGCCACGTCCCAAATCTGTACGTGCTCTCGCAGATGCCAGTAGTCTTCCTCCAGCGAGCCGTAGCCCACGGGCAGCACCACGTGGTTATAAACGCTTACCCTGCTCGCCGAGGGCATCGACCGGGACTCGAAGGGAGATACGCGCAGGCGCCTGCTGAGCGATAGTTGGGGTGCATTCATGCTAAGTTGCCCTTGTAAACAGTCCGTCGAACTGACGGCACGCTGCATAAGGTAAAACGGCAATGTGCACACGCGCAAGGAGATTAGCCCATGAACCTGCTGAGAAACCACGACTGGTCGCTGCCCGTTCCGATCGCCTACGGCCCCGGGCGCGTCGGGCAAATGGCCGAATTCTGCCGTGGGGCCGGCATGCGCAAGCCGTTACTGGTGACCGACAAAGGCAGCGAAGCCCTGCCCATCATCGGTCGCGTGCTGGACGCGCTCGATCAGGGCGGACTGGAGAAAGGGCTGTATGCCGACATCTCTCCGAACCCGCGCGACGATGAGATCGCCGCCGGTTGCCAGGCTTTCCGTCATGGCAGGCACGACGGCATCATCGCCATGGGCGGCGGCAGCGGCATGGACGGCGGCAAAGCCATCAGCCTGCTCGCCAACAACGACATTGATCTATGGGCGTTCAACTACGATGCACCCTCACCCGATATGTCTGGGGAACGCGCGTTCCCGCCGTTGATTTGCATACCGACCACGGCGGGCACGGGCGCGGAGACGGAAAGCACCGCCATGATCACCGACACGACACGCATGATGAAGTGGTGTGTCTGGCATCCGTTGCACAAGCCCAGCCTGGCGCTGCTGGACCCTGAACTGACCATTGGGCTGCCGAGAAAACTGACGGCATGGACCGGCTGCGACGCCATGATTCACGCCATCGAGGCCTACTGCGTGCCGGATTATCACCCGATCTGCGATGGCATTGCGCTCGAGGCGCTGGCGCTGACTGCCCGCTGGCTGCCGCAGGCCTGGGCCGAGCCTGAGAATCTCGAGGCACGAGGCGGTATGTTGCTGGGTTCCTGCCTGGCCGGCATTTCCTTTCTCAAGGGGCTCGGGCTGGTGCATGCCATCAGCCACATGGTGGGGGCTGAGTTCTCCACGCACCACGGTCTGACCAACGCCGTGGCGCTGCCGGCCGTGCTGCAGTTCAATCGCCCAGCCATGGAACACAGGGTGCCCGCCATGGCCCGGGCCATGGGGCTGCCGGAGGAGTCCTTCGAGGCTTTCTACCGCGCCATCTCTGAACTGCTGGACACGCTGGAGGTGCCGCGAACGCTGTCCGAGATCGGCGTGCCCGAGGGCTGCGCCGCCCAGATCGCAGAAAAAGCCATGCAGGATGCAGCCGCGGGCACCAATCCACGGCCAGTGACCGTAGAGGACATTGAGGAAGTCACCCGGACCGCGCTGCAGGTGGGTCGATAGGCGATGAGCGGTTTCCTGGTTGGCATTGTTGTGAGCGTGCTCATTTACCTGGGCGTCGGCTGGTACGCGGGCAGAAAGGTGAAACGCCTGGAAGACTACTACGTGGCCGGCCGCAACGCGCCAACACTGCTGATCGTCAGCACGCTGGTGGCCAGTTTCCTCAGCACCAACGCGTTCCTGGGCGAGGTTGGCATGGCCTACGGGGGCCATGCCGGCCTGCTGGTCATCGTCACGCTGGGTAACGCCGCCGGCTACGTGGTCGGTGCGTTATTCTTTGGCCGGTTTTTAAGGCGGAGCCGGGCGCTGACGGTGCCGGAATTTTTTGGGCAGCGATTCGACAGCCATCGGATGCAGGCACTGGCCGGGCTGACCATTGCCGTCGGCTTGTCATGTTACCTGTTGGCGGTGACCTGGGGCATCTCGCTGCTGATTGCCCAGGTG
>WTJD01000060.1 GCA_011524975.1 Lysobacterales bacterium | reverse complement strand
ATTCAGTATCGGACACTGGTACCAGGGCCCGTCAGGCGCCATTGTCACCGGCATAGGCAGCGTTGTGTTTGGCGTGGTTTACATTGCGACCGGCTACAAGCTGCTGCCGGCGATCGCCACTCACATGACCAGCAACTTCTTCGGCGTCCTGGATCTTTACCTGAACGGTCCGTGACCACTGCCAGTTGAGACAGACCCAGAACCTGAAACGCGGGTCGGTTTTTCGTTGCGGTAACCTGATTAAGTTAAAGGTTCCCTTTGCGGCGAGGTCCTGCTCGCTGGGCTCGATCAGTCACGCGCTGTATGAGGTGGGTGGGGAGTATCGGAGGAATATGCCGTCTGGCTTCTGCGTGAATCCGAGGCAGTTGTAGAGGCGTAATCCACAGCTGTAAATATCATGGGAATCTCCGTTTTTTATCATGACAGCGCGGTCGCGCTGCTTCGTCACGGGATCATTATCGCTGCCGCACAAGAACAAGAGGAACGCTTGCTGTTGCGTGCGTGGCTGCATGCAAATGTCTAGATTCCGTTTGCGCCTATGTAGTTCATTGTGGTAAACAAGTGGGTGCGCAACGACGCAGCAAAGCCATGAACGATTAGTCAAGGGGTTGAATCATGAAATGCAAAAAATTACTCGCTGCACCACTTTTTTTCTTATTGATGTTTTTCGGCTTGAGCGTGCACGCAGCCGGCAATTCTCAGTCTGGAAAGTCAGACGACGGTTGGGAAATGACCATTCTGGACGAGCATGGAGAACGCTTGGCGCTCCATGAGGACTACCCGTATCCGAGACTGGTTGTAGGTAAATCCTATCGCGTGGTCGGTAAGGTGCCCCCGAAGGTTTGGCATCAATTAAGGGATCATTACCTTGTGCTGGAGACGCGTGGGACTGACGAATCTGATGACTGGGTGGCGCACAAAAAGATCACGGTGCAGGGCAACCGGCATTTCGATGAAACCTTCAAGGTGGGCCGAGAATTGCACAGCGTCAAGGATTTCCGTGTCAGGGTGTTCCCGAAAGATGGAGAACCTGGCGACGAGGACCCGGCGGGAGTTGATGCGCCTGCGAGCCCGCTGCTGACGGCGGTTGCTGACTCGGAGTTCAGAATACAGATAATAAATGATACTAAAAGTGACTTTGTTTTATACATTCCCGGGGGCGGGACGGCGTACATGGAAGGCGAGGCCGCCACCGAGAGTTTCGAAGCGTGCACCGATCCAACGATCTGCGGAGAGTACAATATGAAAGGCTTGGAGGTGGACCAAGACCAATCCCGAACTTTGGTCTATACGAACCCACCCTTGGGCACAGCGATTGGTTTTTATGCGAATAGAAAGAGTTGCTTGGGCAGTTGCGACAACTATGTGATTAACTGGGCCCATAAGCCCAACAAAAAATACACTGCTTGCACTGACTCAATGCCGTCGTTCAGTTCCGGGCAGACCTACTACGTCAGAATGACCCCGAGGACATTGTCCTCCAGCTTAGATCTGTTCATATGGGGAGATCAGGAGCCTTTGTGCACAGCTGGGCTGGATAACGGATGGGGCAACTTTTGGGATAATCATCAAACACTGAAGAATATTGCCGAGATCACCGCTGCTGTAGTAGCGATTACAGTCATTGTCGTAGTCGCGCCAGAGGCCGCGGTAGCGATCGCCGGAGACGTGATCGTTGAAGCTGCAGTGGCGGAGGAGGTTGTAGTAGTGGCCGAAGACGTATCTATAGCAACGAGCGATGCAGCATCTTTTATTGAAGGGGGATGGGAACTGGATGAGGAAATACTTCATGAACTTCGGATTCGGCCCTGATATCTGCGGGTAAAAAGAGCAAGTTTTAAGGGTAAAACAGATCGGGTAACGGGGTGGTGTCGCCATCACCCCGCTCCTTCAGAGCTGGAACGCTGAGTGCTCTGACCGGTCATGCCGCTATCGGCACCGTTTGTGGCGCCAGGCGCTGGGCGGTTTTTATGAGGTATGGTAATCACTTGCGCAACGACGCAGCAAAGCCATGAACGATTAGTCAAGGGGTTGAATCATGAAATGCAAAAAATTACTCGCTGCACCACTTTTTTTCTTATTGATGTTTTTCGGCTTGAGCGTGCACGCAGCCGGCAATTCTCAGTCTGGAAAGTCAGACGACGGTTGGGAAATGACCATTCTGGACGAGCATGGAGAACGCTTGGCGCTCCATGAGGACTACCCGTATCCGAGACTGGTTGTAGGTAAATCCTATCGCGTGGTCGGTAAGGTGCCCCCGAAGGTTTGGCATCAATTAAGGGATCATTACCTTGTGCTGGAGACGCGTGGGACTGACGAATCTGATGACTGGGTGGCGCACAAAAAGATCACGGTGCAGGGCAACCGGCATTTCGATGAAACCTTCAAGGTGGGCCGAGAATTGCACAGCGTCAAGGATTTCCGTGTCAGGGTGTTCCCGAAAGATGGAGAACCTGGCGACGAGGACCCGGCAGGAGTTGATGCGCCTGCGAGCCCGCTGCTGACGGCGGTTGCTGACTCGGAGCTTAGGATACGCATTATTAACGATACAAAATCCGACTGGAATTTATTCCTGCCGCTAGGGTCGGAAGATAGCCAGTTGGAAGGTTATGTTGATGACAATGGCAGCGTGGTAACGAGGCAGTGCCAAACCGATTGCGGAAACTATGACACAGTAACCCAGCGACTGAACCAGGATGGATATGCGGATCTGATCTACACGAACCCGCCAGTTGGCACGGCCATTGGTTTCTATGGCGAGCGAGCAGACGGTTGTCTGGGGAATTGCGACAAGTACGTCATCAACTGGGCCCATAAGCCCAACAATAAATACACTGCGTGTTCTGACAAAATGCCCGCGTTTGCATCCGGTGAGAACTACTACGTCAGAATGACGCCGCGTGCATTAAGCTCCAGTGTTGACCTGTTCATCTGGGGCGACAATACACCTCTTTGCTCTGCTGGCCTGGACAACGGCTGGGGCAACTTCTGGGACAACCATCCGACTCTGAAAAATGTCGCTGAGGTTGTTGCTGTGTTGACCGCCGTTGCGGTTATATGCGTCGTCGCCCCCGAGGCTGTGATGGTGATCGGGACCGGGCTCGAAGGTGCAATAGAAGGAGAGGTAGTCGTCGAAACGGCAGAAATCGAAATGGAGGTGGGAGTCTTCGACGAGCAGACGGGGCAAACAATAAGCCCGTTTACAGGGCAGCTTACGAACGAAATCTTCATATTCAGGTAGTAACTGATGAAGCGGCAAGTCAGCCCCGGCCGGTTGTGAAGGCCGGGGCAGCCTTCTATTCGAGAGTCTCCAGATGATGATGTGACAGTCTTTGAACGAGAAGACTTAGGAGTATTCGCCAGAGAATACCCCGGTTATGGAACCCTATTGGCCGGAAGCGGAACAAACGGGGACGGCCTTTTCCTGCTGACCAGGGGGTATAAGCCTCCTTCCCGCCTTACGAGGATCACTAACATCCCTACCGCTCGCAAATAGGGCGAAATCTGCACTTTGCCTCCATATATTCAGCCTGCAACTGATGGACTCTGATGGCCTGGAAGTAGCGGGCACCTAGAGCCTGCTAATACAGGGCATATCAGGCTTACCATCTATTACGTGGGGAGAGGGCAGGACAATCCTTGTGGGGATCGGCAGGAAGAACCCGCGCATCCCCGTTTTCACGCTGACCAGTTAATGCACACCGGTCAGTGCTGTTTCCGCACACCTGGGTGCCCAAAGCTGCATTGCCACAGTTGGAAGAGC
>WTJD01000169.1 GCA_011524975.1 Lysobacterales bacterium | reverse complement strand
GGCAATATCGCCGCGGCCAGAAAACATTATGAAAAGGCGTCCGCCTCCGACTCGGAGGTTGGACGAAAAGCCCAACAGGAACTGGCGCGGCTCGAGCACGGAGAGAATCCTGCCCGCTATCTGAGCACGGCCCCCTACGCGGACAACTCCGGTGAGATTTACTGTCTGCTGGGCAACCAGAGCCAGGTTGAATTGATGGAAATCAGGGTGACGGCGAGCCTGGTCGATGATCAGGGCACGCGCCGAACGTTGAGCCGGACCCTGTACTCCACCCTTGGCGGCGGTGAGCAGGTATCCATGAGGATGGACGAGCGAACCACGAATCCGTCGACGATCAGGAGCAGAATGTCCTGCAACGTCGATTCAGCAAAGGCAGCGCAGTCGCAACCCCCCCGATCATGACGCAGCGGCTGCTAGGGCGGAGTGTCGCTTTCCGGCGGCGTTTCAGTGCGCAGCGCCAGGGCATGAATTTCGTTGCCCATCAGGCTGCCCAGGGTGGCGTAGACCATCCGGTGCCGCTGCAAGGTCGGCTTGCCGGCGAACGAGGCGCTGGTGACCACCGCTTCGAAATGAACCCCATCATCGCCGCTGACGGTGACGTCAGCGTCGGGTAATCCGGCACGGATCATTTGCTCTATTGTTTGGCTATCCATAGACTAGCGTCCTTTGTTGGGTCAGTGCGGTATTTTTCGGAGCATTTTTGTCCGCTGGCGCGGGGGTGACCAAGCACGCCGCGCCTGAAATTTTCGGCTGACCGGTCTGAACCATGTGGCGCATGATAAATCAATCGTCCATCACTAAACACTCCCTGCGGGAAGCCGTGGAGCGCCTCGGGCGCCGAGCGCGGCAGGCAGCCCCGTGCTGATCGCACTGGCACAACTTGCCGGGGGCTTCGTGCTGCTGGTGTGGGCAGCAGACCGCCTCGTGGCGGGCGCTGCCGCAACGGCCCGGAACCTGGGCGTGTCGCCGCTGATCATCGGCCTGACCATTGTCGGTTTCGGCACATCAGCGCCCGAGCTGGTGGTATCCGCGGTGGCGAGCATGCGCGACAATCCCGGTCTCGCGCTCGGTAACGCCATTGGCTCCAATATTGCCAACATGGGGCTGGTGCTGGGCCTCACAGCCATCATTTACCCACTGCGCCTGGAGTCTACCGCGCTCAAACGTGAATACCCCCTGCTGATCCTGATCATGCTCGCCTGCTTTGTCATGGCACTGGATCTGCGCTATGGCGCGATCGAGGGCTGGGCCCTGCTGGCCGGACTGACCGGACTCATGTTTTTCCTGGTGTGGCTTGGCCTGCAGCGTTACGCGTCGGACCCGCTGGCAGACGAATTCGCCGCAGAAATCCCCACCGATACGCCAACCCGGAAGGCCGTGTTCTGGCTTATCGTGGGCCTGCTCGTTCTGCCCCTGAGTTCGAGCTTTCTGGTTGACGGCGCCATCACCATAGCGACCACGATGGGGATCAGCGATACCGTGGTCGGCCTGACGCTGGTCGCCTTCGGGACCAGCCTGCCGGAACTGGCCACCGCGGTCACCAGCGCCTTCCGCCGGGAGGACGACATCGCGATCGGCAACATCATCGGCTCCAACATGTTCAACATGCTCGGGGTTCTGGGTATCGCCGCCGTGATCAGCCCGATCGATGTCGCTCCTATGGTGTTGGCCAGGGATTTTCCCATCATGTTCCTCTTGACCGGCCTCCTCTACCTGATTGCGTCCGACTTCAGGGGGCCGGCACGCATGGGTCGGGCCTCCGGCCTGGCCTTCCTGAGCATCTACGTGGGCTATGAATTGATGGTTTGGTTCAGCGCCAGCGCCGGCGCGGGAGCAAGCGGCGGCTGATAGCCGTCCCCGGCTTGGTTAAACTAGGCGTATGAACCCCGAGGCATTCAAGCGCCTGGCGACCGCGGTCATCGAGAATGAAGCCGCTGCCGTGCTGGCATTAAGAGACCGGATTGACGGCGATTTCGCCAACGCATGCAGGACCATGCTGGACTGCAAGGGCCGGGTCGTCGTGTTGGGTGTCGGCAAATCCGGACACATCGGCAGCAAAATTGCCGCCACCTTGGCCAGCACGGGCACCCCGGCGTTTTTTGTCCATCCGGCCGAGGCCAGCCATGGTGATCTGGGCATGATCACGGAGCATGACGTGGTCCTGATGCTCTCCAACTCGGGGGAGACGGACGAAATCAGCCGCATCCTGCCCATCCTGAAAAGACTGGGCAACCCCATGATCGCCCTGACCGGCAACCCGGGATCGACCCTGGCCCAACATGCGGACGTGCACCTCGATGTGTCGGTGGCCGAGGAAGCCTGTCCGCTGGGACTGGCTCCGACCTCGAGCACCACGGCGGCGCTGGTGATGGGTGACGCGCTGGCCGTTGCGCTGCTGGAAACCCGCGGCTTCACCCGCGAGGATTTTGCGCGATCCCATCCTGGCGGACGGTTGGGCCGGCGCCTGTTGCTGCATATCAGGGACGTCATGCACAGCGGAGCGGACATCCCCTCGGTTGGGCCGGACACGCCCGTGGCCGAGGCCATCGTGGAGATGACCCGCAAGCGGCTGGGCATGACCGTCATCGTCGATGACGCCGGACAGGCCCTGGGCATATTCACCGATGGTGACCTGCGCCGCACCCTGGATCAGGGCCATACACCGCAATCCACACGCATCAGCGAAGTCATGACCCGTGGCGGAAAATCCATCGGGCCGGGCGCGCTCGCGGCTGAAGCCGTGCAGCTGATGCAGGAACACAGGATTCAGGCCTTGCTGGTGCTGGACGATGAGGGCCGACTGGCCGGGGTGCTGAACTTCCAGGACCTCCTGGCCGCGGGGGTCGTCTGATGGCCGATTACGATCCCATGCTGCTGGAGCGCGCGTCCCTGGTCAAAATGCTTGCGCTGGACGTCGACGGGATACTCACGGACGGCCGCCTGTATTTCGATTCCCAGGGCAACGAAATGAAAGCTTTTCACACCCGAGACGGACTCGGGCTGAAAGCTTTGCAGAAATTCGGCATCGAACTGGCGCTGATCACGGGAAGATCCTCACCCATGGTGGCCGCACGCGCTGAGCAACTCGGTATCCGGCACGTCTACCAGGGCCGTGACGACAAACTCGAGGCCTACCTTGACCTGATCGGCAAGACCGGACTGGAGCACGAACATGTTTGTTACGCGGGCGATGACTGGATCGACCTGCCCGTGCTCATACGGGTCGGCCTGGCCATCACGGTACCTGATGCGGAAGAACACGTCAGGCGCCGGGTGCACTGGGTGACACGGCGGGGGGGCGGACACGGCGCGGTCCGGGAAATATGTGACCTGATTCTCACCGCCCAAGGCCACGATCAGGTCCTTTTGGATGGATATCTGAGCTCATGATCCCCCGCAAAACCATGCATGGGATCGCCGTGGTCGGCGCCCTGGCCGCATTGAGTTTCTGGCTGAACCGTGAGTCCGCAGAAGATCGGCCCGGCGCCATTGCCGGCCTGGACACCCGGCTCAACTACGCGCTGCATGACTTCGAAGCGCTGTACTACGACCAGGCGGGCAAACTGGCCGGCAGGGTCACCGCTCCCGGCCTGGCCAACGATGCGGAAACCGGCATTGGCGTCATTGACCAACCACGCTTCCGGGTGGTGCATGAGGGCCGCCATTGGACTATCCTGTCCGAAACCGCCACGGTCACGCCGGATCGGGAGCACGTGAGATTTTCAGGTGAAGTCAGCGTGCTGGGTCAGGAGATCGATCGCGGTCGCGAAGTTCGGATAAAAACCAGTGAAGTCACGCTCGACATCGATCCCAGACGAATACATTCGAACGAAAACGTAACCATCCGCGAGGGTCTCAACGCGTTGAACGCCAACGGATTCCGTCTCGATATGACGAAAGAACAATTTCATCTAGACCGCCAGGTAGAGGGTCACTATGTCACGCGCTAGGCTGGCGCAGGTGCTCGTTGGCCTGTTACTGGCGATCGCGCCCGGCTTGCTGCCGGCCTTGCAATCTGACCGCCAGCAGCCGCTGGACGTGAAAGCCGACTCCACCGACGGAACCCTGGGTGACGGGGTGACCACGCTGCGAGGGAACGTTGAAATCCGCCAGGGATCCCTGTTGATCAAGGCCACCGTGGCCGAAGTCGACAAAGCCGATGGCAAAGTCACGCAGGTCACACTCCGGGGCGATGCCGCCTACCTCGAGCAGGAGGTGGAGGAGCAGGGGCTGGTCAAGGCCTGGGCCGAGCGTATCGAGTACCAGGTGGCCAACGGCATGGTGATCTTTTCCGGCAGCGCCGAGGTGCGCCATCCGCAGTACGAGGTCAGCGGCGATACCTTGCGTTATGACCTGGAGGCACAGCACTTCGAGGGCGTTGGAGAGGACTCGGGTGACGGAAGAATACGGATCCGGCTCGACCCCGAGGTCCTGGAGGACATTCCTCAACCCTCATCCGAATCGACAGACTCGCCGGCGGACGACGGTTCCGCGGGTGAGACGGCCTCCCCCGATGCTGCGCGCTGAAAATCTCAAGAAAGCCTACCGCAAGCGAGATGTCGTGCGGGGCGTCAACATTGAGGTCGGCCCGGGAGAGGTCGTGGGCTTGCTCGGGCCCAATGGCGCCGGCAAAACCACCTGTTTCTACATGATCGTGGGCCTGCTTGCCGCCGACGAAGGGCGCATCATGATCGACGAGACGGACGTGACGCATGAACCGGTCAATGTCCGCTCGGGTCTGGGTGTGGGCTATCTGCCACAGGAAGCCTCGATATTCCGCAAGCTCAGCGTCAGGGACAACGTGCTGGCCATCCTGGAGATGAGATCAGACCTGGACCAGGCCGGCCGTGAGGAAACGCTGCAAAACCTGCTGGAAGAGCTCGGCGTTTCGCACCTGTCTGACCAGGCGGGCGTCAGTCTCTCCGGCGGTGAGCGCAGGCGCGTGGAGATCGCCCGAGCGCTGGCCACGCGGCCCCGGTTTATCCTGCTGGACGAACCCTTTGCCGGGATCGATCCCATTTCCGTCGTGGAAATTCAGCACATTGTGGAACACCTCGTCGAGCGCGGCATTGGCGTACTGATCACGGATCACAATGTGCGGGAAACGCTAAAAATCTGCGGCAGGGCCTACATCCTCAATGACGGCCAGGTGCTGGCCGAGGGCGACGCCGATTCCATCCTGGCCAACGAGCAGGTCCGGACCGTCTATCTCGGCCAGGAGTTTCGGCTATGAGGCCGCAGCGGGATCAAAAACATGCCTGAGTATTCCCTGCAACTCAAACTCAGCCAGAAGCTGGCGCTGGCGCCCCAGCTGCAGCAGGCCATCAGGCTGCTCCAACTTACCCGGCTCGAGCTGCGAGAGTATATCCAGGAAACGGTGGAGGCCAACCCGCTGCTGGAGCAGGTCGAACCCGGCGAATCGGGACAAAGCTCGGAATCAGAGCCGGAATCGCAGCCTCTGGACGAATACCAGGAGGAGGCGTCATTCAGTGACGATTACGACTGGGAATCCGTCTCTGACCCCTGGCCGGAGTCCACCGCCTACACCGGCGACTTTCCCGAACCTCAGATCGTCGATGATTCAACGGGCTCACTGCGGGAGCATCTGCTCTGGCAAATCAATCTCGGCCACTTCAGTGCGTCCGATGCGGCCATCGCGGCCGCCATAGTCTACGCTCTGGACGAGGACGGATTTCTCGATGATGACATCGAGGACATCCGCGCCAGCCTGGCGCCCGACCTGCTCGTCGACGCCGATGAAGTGCTGGCCGTGCTGCACAGAATCCAGCGCATGGAGCCGGTGGGTGTCGCGAGCCGGGATACCTCGGAGTGCATTCGCGTTCAGCTGTCGGTATTGCCGGGCTCCACACCTGGAAGGGACCTGGCACGCCGTCTCGCCAGAAGCCATATCGACCTCGTCGCCGACAGCGATATCGCGCGATTGAGAAAAGAGACCGGCGCCGATCCGGAAAACCTAGAGACGGCACTGGAACTCATCCGGGGGCTCGAACCCAGACCAGGCGCCCGCTTTGACAACCGGAAGGATGAGTACCTGGTGCCGGACATTTACGTCCGGCGCCACGAAGATCAGTGGGTTGTGTCACTCAGCCCGGACAACGATCCACGCCTGAGGCTGAATGACTTTTACATCAGCCTGCTGCGCCAGCAAGGCGGAAAAGACGCCGAGTACCTCAAGGGCCGGCTTCAGGAGGCTCGCTGGCTGCTGTCGTCGCTGGAATTGCGCAACCAGACCTTGCTCAAGGTGACGCAGTGCATCGTGGAGCAGCAAGAGCCATTTTTCGAACAGGGCGAAATGGCCATGAAGCCCATGATTCTGAAAGATGTCGCCGACCTGGTGGGCGTGCATGAATCCACCGTTTCCAGGGCGACCACCCGCAAATACATGCTGACGCCCAGGGGCATATACGAGCTGAAATACTTTTTCTCCAGCCACGTCAAAACCGATGACGGCAGGACCATCAGCGCCATCGCGGTAAAAGCCCATATCCAGATGCTGGTTGAAAAAGAACCGCATGCCTCTCCGCTGAGCGACCAGGAAATTGCGGACCTGCTGCGTGAGACGGGCATCATCGCGGCGCGGCGCACGATCGCAAAGTATCGTGAAGCGCTCGGCCTCGGCTCGTCCAGCGAGCGACGGCGCGCCTACCGCAGGTTGGCTTCCTGAACGCCGAAGGGCGTGCCGGGTTTCGTTTGACCGGGAGGCTAGGAAATCCGCCATCTCCGGTATAGAATTCAAGTATGGAGCGTTATTCACGATCCACCCCAAGGGGCACCGGAACCAGGCGTACCGCCACGGTTTTGAACTTCAGACCGTTTACCTTGATCGATGATCCATGCGACACCAGATCATCGATGAGATGCCATCATCGTAAAGGAGAATGACGATGCAAATGAATATCAGCGGACACCACGTTGAACTGACCCCGGCCATCCGGGCTTATGTCACCGAAAAACTGCAACGTCTGTCAAAACACTTCGATCACCTCATCGCCATCGACTGCATCCTGAAAGTCGAAAAACTGGAGCACGTCGCCGAGGCCACGGTGAAAGCCGCCGGGCGGACACTGTTCGCCGACGCGTCAGCCCCCGATATGTACGCGGCCATCGACCTGCTCTCCGACAAGCTCGACCGACAGGTGCGCAAGTACAAGAATCGACTGCGCGACAACCACCACGGACGCCAGGAAAACGCGGCCTCGAACTTCTAAGAGCTGCGCCGAGAAGCAGATACCGTCAGCAGGAACCCATGCTAGTCAGCGACTTGCTCAGCCCAGAGCGCGTCTTGGCCGACGTGCGCGCCACCAGCAAGAAAAAACTGCTGGAGACCATCAGCAAGGCCCTGGTCAGTCACGACACCGCGCTTGATGCACGGGAAGTGTTCGAGAGCCTGTGCGCGCGCGAGCGGTTGGGCAGCACCGGCCTCGGTCACGGCGTGGCCATCCCCCATGGTCGCGTCAGCAGCAGTCTCGAGCCGCAAGCGGTTTTTGTACGCCTGGCCAAGCCACTGGCATTCGATGCGATGGACGGCGTTCCCGTCGATCTGCTGTTCGCACTGGCGGTGCCGGAAAATTGCACCAGCGACCACCTCAACCTGCTGGCGCAGATCGCGGAGCGTTTCAGCGATGAGGAATTGCTCAGGAACCTGCGCCAGGCCGATGGCGCAACCGAGTTGGTAAAGTTGCTTTCCGACACGAAACACTGACATAGTGAAAGCCCCGGGGCGGGCGGCGGGCCGCGTCCCACATGAAGCCAATATCACGGAGCGCTGGTCGCAAACTTGGCAGACAACAGGCAACACATCATGATCGTCAGCGGGCTGTCCGGTGCGGGCAAGTCCACGGCTCTGAACGCGCTGGAAGACCTGGGCTACTACTGCATCGACAATTTGCCGCCGGCGCTGCTGGAGGCGTTTCCGCCCCTGATCCATGAACACGTCTCCCTGTACGAGCGGGTCGCGCTCGGCATCGACGCGCGCGTGGCCGCAGCCGGACTGGAGCGAATCCCCTCCTGGATGGACGAATTGAAAGACCAGGGCCTGCGCTGTGAACTGCTGTTCCTGCAAGCCAGCCGTAACACCCTGATCAAGCGTTTCAGCGAAACCCGGAGAAAGCATCCACTTTCAAAAAATGCCCACGGGCTGGCAGAGGCCGTGGAGCAGGAGGTGGAACTGCTGGCGCCGCTGAAGCAGCGGGCGGGCTGGGTACTGGACAGCACGGACACCAACATCCATCAGCTTCGCAGGCAGGTGTGGAAGTACGTCGGGTCCGGTCAACAGGGTATGACCATTGTCCTGCAGTCCTTTGCCTTCAAACGCGGCGTGCCACAGGATGTCGACTTCGTCTTCGACGCCCGCAGCCTGCCCAACCCCCACTGGCAGGAGGGACTGAGAGAACTGACCGGCCTGGACCCAAGGGTGAGGGACTGGCTGGAACAGGAGCCACAGGCACTGGAATTATCCGACCATATCCTCGAGTTTCTGGGCCGCTGGCTTCCCAGGTTCGAGGAAGCCCAGCGGAGTTACGTGACCGTTGGCGTTGGCTGTACGGGCGGAAAGCATCGCTCTGTATACCTGGTTTCGAAGCTGTCACAAGCGCTGAAGAGCCAGTTTCCCGAGATACTGGTCCATCACCGCGAGCTTGAAGGATGAGCTTCACTGGCGGCAGGCTGCTGGCGCTCAGCGTCGGGAGCGCATGAGGTATGCCTGCCCGAGACGTCACGATTCGCAATGAGCTTGGGCTGCATGCTCGGGCAGCGACCAGGCTGGTCGAGTGCGCCAACCGCTTCGGTTGCCAGATCGCCCTGAGCAACGAGAGCAAGCGCGTCGACGGCAAATCCATTCTCGCGCTCCTGACGCTGGCGGCCGGCCCGGGAATGGAGGTCACCATTGAGACCAGCGGCGAGGATGAGGACGCTGCGCTGAACGCCCTGGTGGAATTGATCGAAACCGGCTTCGGGGAACCCGAATTATGACGCTGGCCATGTCAGGTCAGGCGGTGGAAAGCGGCATTGCGGTTGGCCAGGCGCACATCATTGAAAGCCGCGAACTGCAGATTGCCGAATACCGCCTGGATGAAGGCGCGATACCGGCCGAGATTGAACGACTGAACCTGGCGCTCGATGCCGTAAAAGCCTACCTCGAGTCGCTGTCGGCCAAAGTCATTGGAGGCGCTGGCGGCAGTGCCGAGGAGATCATCAGGACGCACATTTTCATGGTGTCAGACGATGCGCTCTCACAAGCCGCGAAAGAGCGCATCCATGAATTGAAATGCAATGCCGAGTGGGCGTTACAGGTGCAGCTGGGAGACCTGCTGACGCAATTTCGCCAGATCGATGACCCCTACATTGCCACCCGGGCCGATGACGTCGTGCAGGTGGTCAGAATGATCCAGAAATTCCTGGCCACCGGCGCCCCCGCCGAGCCCATCACCTCAATCGAAGGCAGGCTTGCCCACACGCTGGCCGTGGCCTCCGAACTGACACCCGGTGATGTGGCCGCCCTGCGAGAACGAGGCATCGCCGGAATCATCACAGAACATGGCAGCCCCTACTCCCACACCGCCATTCTGGCGCGTAGCCTGGGCATACCCACGGTCATGGGTGTGCGGCGAGCCCAGTCACTGATCAACGAGGGGGAGCAGCTGATCCTCGATGGCCATTACGGCATCGTGCTGGCGGAACCGGAAGAGTCCATTGTCCGGCACTACCTGTCCAAGCAGGCGGAGACAGACCGCTTTCTTCAGAACCTCGAATCGGTCCGTGACAAGACGGCCCGAAGCCTGGACGGGATCAACATCACGCTGATGGCCAACACGGAGAGAAGCGAAGAGCTCCAGCGCGTGCGCCACGATGGCGCACTGGGGGTTGGGCTGTATCGGAGCGAGTTCCTGTTTCTCCAGGGGGCGCTACCCGACGAAAACACACAGTACGCAACCTATCGGTCCGCGGTCGAGTGCCTGGACGGAGGGCCGCTGGTCGTCAGAACGCTGGACATCGGCTCGGACAAGGACATCGGGCTGACTGACTTCAGCGACCCCGGACATCACCCTAACCCGGCCATGGGGCTGCGGGCGGTACGGCTGTGCCTGCGTGAACGGGAAATGTTCAAAACCCAGTTACGCGCCATACTCCGCGCCAGCGCCCATGGAGATATCCGCTGCCTGATACCCATGCTGACCAGCACCCAGGAAGTGCTGGCCGTCCGTTCCCTCATGGAAGAAGTCAGCGAGGAACTGACCGAAGCCGGCATTGCGTTCAACCGGGACATACCCCTCGGGGGCATGATCGAGGTTCCGGCAGCGGCGCTGGCCATTCATGAGCTCGGCCGGCATCTGGATTTCCTTTCCATTGGAACCAACGACCTGATCCAGTACGCACTGGCGACGGACAGGGTGGATGAGTCGGTCGCGCATCTGTATGAACCCGATCACCCGGGCATCGTGCAGCTGCTTCGGCAGATTTTTCGGGCGGCCCAGGAAATTGAGATCCCCCTGGCGGTTTGTGGCGAACTGGCGGGAGACCGCCGCTACACGCGATTGCTGCTGGCCCTGGGCCTGCGCGAATTCAGCATGCAGCCGCGCAGCCTGCTGGAAGTCAAGCAGGTGATTCGCGAAACGGACATTTCCCGAGCCAATGCCGCTTTGCGCGAGTGGATTCAGTCCGGCGGCGGCGGGGCCGAAAACTCGCTCGTCAATTTCCTCGATAGCGCGCAACTGGATCGCTAATCGCCTCTTCCCATGGCCGAAGTCCGGTCGGGTTCACTATAATAGGCACGCTCTCGCGGCCCGGCCGCTGAAACCCGTCTGCGCGTGAAAACATAGAGGTTGTCGAAACCATGCTTGACCATATTCGGGAGGACAAGACGGCCCGGCACCTCGAACACGTGTCCGAGGCGCTCGACAGCGGCACCAAATCCCAGGTGCAACAGCTGGTCAACAGCCTGTCCGGCGGCGAAATAGCCGACCTGCTCGAATCACTGCCGCTGACCAAGCGTCTCGCCGTTTGGGAACTGGTTGATATCGAGACGGATGGCGAGGTGCTGGTCGAGGTCAACGACGAGGTCAGGGCCACCCTGATCCGCGACATGGGTTCCGATGAACTGGTTGCCGCGGTGGGTGATCTCGAGATCGACGATCTTGCCGACATCCTCGATGATCTCCCCGACGCGGTCATCCGGGAAGTCCTGCATGCCATGGACCGCGAAAACCGGCTCCGCTTGGAGCGGGTGCTGTCCTATCCGGAGGATTCTGCCGGTGGCCTCATGGATCCGGATGTCGTAACCATCCGGGCAGACGTCAGCCTGGATGTTGTGCTTCGTTACCTGCGGCTTCGGGGCAGCCTGCCCAGCGGCGTGGATCAGCTGTTTGTGGTCAACCGCGCGGGTGAATATCTTGGCGATCTCAAGCTGGCGGACCTGGTCACCCGGGATCCTGTGCAGCGGGTAGCCGATCTGATCGCTGACTCGAGGCCCGCCATACCGGTGAACATGACGGCCAGCCAGGTCGCCATGGAATTCGAGCACCATGACCTGATCTCCGCGCCGGTGGTCGATGCCGGCAACATCCTGCTTGGCCGCATCACCATTGACGACGTGGTTGATGTCATCCGCGACGAAGCGGAGCACACGGTATTGACCATGGCCGGCCTGGACGAGGAAGACGACATGTTCGCGCCCGTGGTGCAATCCGCGCGGCGGCGCTGGCTGTGGTTGGGCGTCAACCTGATCACGGCGCTGCTGGCGGCCATGGTGCTGTACTCGTTCGAGCCCACCCTGGACCAGATCGTGGCGACTGCCGTGCTGTTTCCGGTGGTCATGAGCATGGGCGGCATTGCAGGAACACAAACGCTGACGTTGGTCATACGCGGTATGGCAACGGGCCAGGTCAGTTCCAGCAACACGCCTGCCATACTGCGAAAAGAACTCGCCGTCGGCCTGCTCAATGGCGTCGTGTTTTCCCTCCTGGTCGCGGTCATTGCCTTCTATTGGTATGGCGATCTCCAACTGGGCGCTGTGATGGCCATGGCCATATTGGCCAACCTGTTTGCCGGCGCCCTGGCGGGCGCTCTGATTCCCGGCATCTTGAAACGCATGTCCATCGATCCAGCCCTGGCCGGCGGCGTGGTGCTGACCACCGTAACCGACGTGGTGGGAATCCTCGCGTTCATCGGGCTGGCCACGTACCTCCTGCTCGGAACCTGAGGCATCTACTGAAGTCCTCATGAAGATTCTGCTGATCGCACAGGAACCCGCGCTATCGCCCGCAAGCGTTGTCACCGGCAATGCCATTCGTACCCATCAGCTAACTACCAGCCTTGAGAAAGCAGGTCACGAGGTGGTGCATGCATGGCGCGACCATCATCGCACTGACGCACTGCTGACCTTCCGGGACCGGGACGACCTGCGCGGGCTGCTGATGCGTCAGCAGGCGGATCTTCACCTGGTGTGCTACTGGGAGTTGCTGGATCTCATGCCTTTCGAGACCGAGGTGCCGCTCGTGCTCGACTTCCTGGCGCCGCGACCGCTGGAAACGGTCTTCGAAAATCCCGCAAGCCTTCGTCACGACCTTCGCAGATTACAGGTGGACCTCAGCAAGGTGGACCTGCTGATGACCGGCAACGAACTGCAAAAGAACATGATGCTCTTGCCACTGCTGGAAGCCGGGCTGGACCTCTCCACCGAGGCGGGGGTGGTCGTCGTCCCACTGGGCGCGAATGTCGCCGGACAGCCCCGGTCAAACCCGCTGAAGGGTGGTTGGAAGCTGGTTTCCGGCGGCGTCAACTGGCCCTGGCGGGATTCAGCCCGCTATTGGAAGGCCATCGACGAGCATCTTGACCTTATTGACCCCGGAAACGCCGAGCTGGTGCTTTTCGGTGGTGACTACACGCTCCATGGCGAGGGTGCGAATAAGGCCGCACATACTCAGCAGATGAATCCGCTGATGCCGTATCGCGAATTCTCAGCCTGGCTGCTTGACCATGCCCACATCGGCCTTGAACTGGCCGAGGAAAACGTGGAAAGAAGACTGAGCCAGTCCTTCCGATCCATCGAGTTCCTGCGCCATGGGCTTCCGCTGATTTGCAACAGCTGGCTGCCGATAGCGGCAGACATTCGCCAGTGGGAGGCCGGTTGGCTGGTGGAGCAGCCAGAGGACATACCCGGGCTGCTCAGGGACGTTTTTGCGGATGAACATCAAT